>PUOA01000184.1 GCA_003551925.1 Paracoccaceae bacterium | reverse complement strand
TACGAGATCCCCGAGACCATGGAGGATCTGCTGGAGCTGTCGCAGATGATCGTCGACGATGGCGGCACGCCGTGGTGCATCGGGCTCGGCTCGGGGGCTGCGACGGGCTGGCCCGCGACCGACTGGGTCGAGGACATCATGCTGCGCTTGCACGCGCCCGAGCTCTATGACCAGTGGATCACCAACGAGCTGGCCTTCAACTCGCCCGAGGTGATCGAGGCGATCGAGACCTTCGGCACCTTCGTGCACAGCGATGGCTGGGTAGATGGTGGGCCGCAGGCCGCTGCCACTACCGATTTCCGCGACAGCCCGGGCGGGTTGTTCCAGATCCCGCCCGATTGCTACATGCACAAGCAGGCGTCGTTCATCCCGACCTTCTTTCCCGACGGGTCGGAATACGGGGTGGATTACGATTTCTTCTACTTCCCCGCCTTTGCCGAGCGTGACCTTGGCGACCCGGTGATGGGCGCGGGCACGCAGTTCGCCATCACCAACGACAGCCCCGCCGCGCGCGCGATGATCGAGTTCTTCAAGACCCCCATCGCGCATGAGCTCTGGATGGCGCAGTCGGGCTTCCTGACCCCGCATCTGGGCGTGAACCTCGACACCTTCGGCGACGACTCGCTGCGGGCGATGAACCAGATCCTGCTCGATGCGACCACCTTCCGCTTCGACGCGTCGGACGTGATGCCGGGCGAGATCGGCGCCGGCGCGTTCTGGACCGGCATGGTCGATTTCGTCACCGGCACCGACGCCGAGGCCGTGGCCGACGCCATCCAGGAGCGCTGGGACGCAATGCGCTGAGGCGACCCGCCGGCCGCCCGGCATCCGCCGGGGGGCCGGACGGCGTCCGCCAGCTCTGTCGCGCGCGGGATCGGGAGGCCCGCGCGCGACCCTTACCCCGGAAAGACCACGCCGGGCGGCCGCGCGCACGCGGCGCCCGAGCACAAGCGGGAGGATCGGCCATGCATCCTGTCTTGCAGGGGATCGTCACCATCATGGTGGGGGTCGGCGGCTGTGTCGGATATTTCTATTTCGCCAACATGTTCCTGGACAAGGTCCTGTTCCCGGCGAAGGGGCCGAAAGCGGGTCAGAACATCAACCGCGCCAACAAGGTCCGGCCGTGGCTGTTCCTGTTCCCGGCGATGTTCGCGCTGGGGCTGTATCTGGTCTACCCGGTGGTGGGATCGTTCTGGCGGTCGCTGTTCGACCGGTCGGGGGCGAACTTCATCGGGCTGGGCAACTACATCGACCTGTTCGGCGGCTCCACCTTCCGCACGGCGGTGTTCAACAACCTGATGTGGGTGCTGGTGGTGCCCGCCGCGGCGACCTTCTTCGGGCTGATCGTGGCGCAGCTGACCGACCGGCTGAAATGGGGCAACATCGCCAAGTCGCTGATCTTCATGCCGATGGCGATCAGCTTCGTGGGTGCTTCGCTGATCTGGAAATTCGTCTATTCGGCCAACCCCGACATCGGCATCATCAACGCGGTGCGGGATACATTCGGGATGGACCCCGTCGACCCGGTTCAGGTGCGGTTCTGGAACAACTTCTTCCTGATGTTCATCCTGATCTGGATCCAGACCGGGTTCGCCATGGTGATCCTGTCGGCGGCGCTGCGCGGCATCCCCGAAGAGACCATCGAGGCCGCGATCATCGACGGCGCCAACCCGTTCCAGGTGTTCTTCAAGATCAAGGTGCCGCAGATCATGGGGACCATCGTGGTGGTGTGGACCACGATCACCATCCTCGTGCTCAAGGTCTTCGACATCGTCTACACCATGACCGGGGGCAATTTCGGCACCCACATCCTGCCCAGTTACATGATGACCTACATGTTCCGCGATGACGGGCGCGCGACGGCGGTGGCCTTCGTGATCATGATCCTGGTGCTGCCGGTGATGATCTGGAACATCCGGCAGGCCCGCAAGGAAATGCGCTGAGGGGAGGGCGCACGCCATGGACAATATCGCAGGACAGAAATCGGGCCTCAGCGTCGTCACCAACATCACCGTGCTGGTGCTGGTGCTGCTGTGGCTGCTGCCCACCATCGGGCTGTTCGTGTCGTCGTTCCGCGACCGCGACCAGATCTCGAACTCGGGGTGGTGGCAGGCGCCGCTGGCGGTGGACCTGAACTTCCGCACCCGCGGCGATGTCGAGGCCGAGCGCGAGGTCAACGGCAGCTTCGTGATCGAGGGCAACGTGTTCGCGGATCCCGCGCTTGCCGCGCGCTTCCCCGACGGCGAAGGCAGGGTCTCGGCCTTCGGGACGACGGCGCGCGAACCCGGCGCCCATGCACCCGGCACCAGCGCCGAGTTGCGCGCGGGGCCGACGCTCATGGTGATGGAGGACGGCAGCTTCCGGCTGGAAAGCGACGAGAGTTTCGGCGCCCGCGGCCCGCTGATCTATTTCGAGGCGCGCACCCCGCCGCGCTTCACGCTCGACAACTACAACACGGTGATGACCGCCGACGGCATGGACCGCGCCTTCATCAACACGCTGACGGTGACGATCCCGGCGACGATCATCCCGATCCTGATCGCGGCCTTCGCCGCCTACGCGCTGGCGTGGATGGACTTCCCCGGCCGCGGATTGCTGATCGCGGCGGTGGTGGGCTTGCTGGTGGTGCCGTTGCAGCTGGCGCTGGTGCCGCTTCTGAGCCTGCACACCAGCATCGGCATCGGGCAGAGTTTCCTCGGGATATGGCTTGCGCATACCGGGTTCGGGTTGCCGCTGGCGATCTATCTGTTGCGCAACTACATGGTCGGGTTGCCGCGCGACATCATCGAAAGCGCGCGCGTCGATGGCGCGACCGATTTCCAGATCTTCGTGCGGATCATCCTGCCGCTGAGCTTCCCGGCGCTGGCCTCCTTCGCGATCTTCCAGTTCCTGTGGACGTGGAACGATCTGCTGGTGGCCAAGGTGTTCCTGCCCTCGGGGTCGGCGACGCAGGTGATGACGGTCAAGATCGCCGATGACCTGCTGGGCTCGCGCGGGGGGGACTGGGGTATTCTGGCCGGGGCTGCGTTCGTGTCGCTGGCGGTGCCGCTGGTGGTGTTCTTCACCATGCAGCGCTTCCTGGTGCGCGGGCTGCTGGCCGGATCGGTGAAATAACGGATATGAGAGACATGCCTGCACAGGGACTGCTCCGGGCCGAGCGATCGCTCCAGCCCGAGCCCGACTGGTGGCGCGGCGCGGTAATCTATCAGATCTACCCGCGCAGCTTCCAGGACAGCAACGGCGACGGGATCGGCGATCTGCTCGGCGTCGTCGAACGGCTGCCCTACATCGCCAGCCTCGGGGTCGATGCGATCTGGATCTCGCCCTTCTTCACCTCGCCGATGAAGGATTTCGGCTACGACGTGTCGGATTACTGCGGCGTGGACCCGATGTTCGGCACGCTGGCGGATTTCGACGCGGTGGTGGTGACCGCGCACCGGCTGGGGCTGAAGGTGATGATCGATCTGGTGCTGTCGCACAGCTCGGACCAGCACCCGTGGTTTGTCGAAAGCCGCTCGAGCCGCGACAACCCGCGCGCCAACTGGTATGTCTGGGCCGATCCCAAGCCCGACGGCACACCGCCCAACAACTGGCTGTCGATCTTCGGCGGATCGGCCTGGGCGTGGGACACCACGCGCTGCCAATACTACCTGCACAACTTTCTGGACACGCAACCCGACGTGAACTTCCACGAACCCGCGGTGCAGGACGAGATGCTGGACATTGCGAAGTTCTGGCTGGACCGTGGCGTCAACGGCTTCCGGCTGGACACGATCAATTTCTACATCCACGACCGCGAGTTGCGCGACAACCCGCCCCTGCCGCCCGAACGGCGCAACGATTCGATCGCGCCGAAGGTGAACCCCTACAATCACCAGGAACACCTCTACGACAAGAACCAGCCCGAGAACCTGGACTTCCTGCGCCGCTTCCGCGCGCTGCTGGACCGCTACGGCGCCGCGGCGGTGGGTGAGGTCGGCGACGCGCAGCGCGGGCTCGAGATCCTGGGCGAATACACCTCGGGCGGGGACAAGGTGCAGATGTGCTACGCCTTCGAGTTCCTGGCCAGTGACCCGCCCACCGCGGAGCGCATCGCTGCGGTGCTGCGCCACCTGGACTATGTGGCGCCCGACGGCTGGGCGTGCTGGGCATTCTCCAACCACGACGTGGTGCGACACGTGACGCGGTGGAACATGCCCCCCGCCGCCGCGCGCGTTTATACAACGCTGCAGATGTGTCTGCGCGGGTCGGTCTGCCTCTATCAGGGCGAGGAGCTGGGCCTTCCCGAGGCCGAGCTTTTGTTCGACGACCTGCGCGACCCCTACGGGATCCGCTTCTGGCCCGAGTTCAAGGGCCGCGACGGCTGCCGCACGCCGATGGTGTGGACGCGCGGGCAGCTCAATGGCGGGTTCTCGCAGGGGATCCCGTGGCTGCCGGTGGCGCGTGAACACCTGGCGCTGGCGGTCGACGCGCAGGAACGCGCGCCCGATGCGGTGCTGCACCACTATCGCCGCGCCGTTGCGATGCGCCACGCGCATCCGGCACTCTCGCGCGGCAGCCTGCGCGACCTGCATGTCTCGGGCGATGTGCTGTCCTTCGTGCGCGATACCGAAACCGAAACGCT
>PUOA01000120.1 GCA_003551925.1 Paracoccaceae bacterium | reverse complement strand
GCACATCGAGACCCACCGCGCTGATCTTGCCGCTGCGCAAGCCGGACTCGACCGCATCGAGGTCGATGATCCGCCCCCGCGCGGTGTTGATCAGGATCGCGTCATCCTTCATCGCCGCCAACACGATCTGCGTCTTCGAGAGGTCGCTGCCAGATCCCGGGTTCTCCGCCCGATTGGGCCGCGGCCGCCTTCATCGCTGCAAAGTCGTGGGTCCGAACCTTACAGCAGCCCCGGGCGCCTTCGCATCCGCCAAGTTACCGCCGGACGCACCGCGGCTCAACCGCGCGCTGACACCTCCGGCCCTGTTCGCGGCCTGCGGATCGAAAGAGGCGGGCATCGCATGCACGGCGAGCAACACACGGCCCGCGAGGTGCGTTCCGACGGCAGGTCCCCGACGCGCGATCCACGCCGACATGGGCTTCCCGTTCCCGATACCGTGGCGGCGTTTTTCGGGAAGCGGCACGACAATGTGCTGCTCGACCTCGAAAACCTGGTCCGATCGGAGCCGGATTCGGGTCTTTCCAATTTTGGAGAGACCCCATATGTTGAGCCAACTCCAGGGCAGACCTACCGTAGCTTCGACAGGACCGCGACGGGTTCACGCTGCTGGCGATGGGCTTCACGGGCAAGAAGGCGCCTCTACGCGCTGCAGCGCCAGATGCAGAAACGGTGCAAGCTGATCACCACCACCTCAGCCGCACGGCGTGCACAGCCAGGTCCTCAAGATGGAAGCCCCGACGATGCGGCCCCCTCAGCACCCCGGCGCTCGCTCTCGGCGCCGCGCCCCTCACCCTGTCGCCCTCGGGATCGACGCACTGATCATGCTGCGCCGCGACGGCGTCAAACACAAGGTCGAGCGCCTTGCATGAAGTGGCATGATTTTCGTCCACCAACGGTGGGCGGGCCCGAAGCTGACAGCAGCCGGGTCACTTTTCCACGGCTGTTCGCAGATCAAGCATTGGGTTATGCCCAGAAAAAGGGGCATTCAGGATTGTGCCCGGGATGATCAAGAGGCAGCGTTGCGCGATGGCCGGGGACGAGATCGAGCGTGCAATCCGGGAGTTCATGGGCGACGGCGCCGCGGAGCGGGGGTTTGCCTACGCCCGCGACAAACGCGTGATCGAGTGGGCCGCGGCGGAAGACGGGACGCGGGTGACGGGCTCCGTGCAGGGGCAGGCAGCGGCACCCTATGTGCAGACGATCGCGCTCGAGTGGGGCGGCGGCGGCCGGATCGTGCTGATCGACGGGGATTGCAGCTGCCCGATGGAAGGCAACTGCAAGCATGTCGCTGCGGTGCTGCAGGCCGCGCGCGCGGTGCTGGAAAGCCGCGCCGCCGGAACGCCCCGAGCGTCGGCATCGACCCGCGCCGCAACGCTGGCGAGGGAGTGGCTTCCAGGCAACCTGGCGCTCTGGCTGGACTCCATGCCGCAAGAGGCTGAGCCGGAGGAGCGCAGCGCTGATGCCTACGGCCCTCGGGTGCGCGACCGGATCCTGCATGTGCTGTCGATCGAGTGGGGGCAGCTGTGCGTCACGCCGTGGAAGGTGTCGCTGCTCAAGGACGGCACGCTGGGCCGGCAGCGCCGGGTCTACGACTTTCGAAACGTCCAGCCCGACCGGCGGCCGAAATTCGTGCTGGAGGCGGACCTGCAGATCTGGCGACTGCTGCGGCTGTCTGATGACGTGTATTTCTACAGCTCGGGCAAGCCCTTGCCCCGCGGTGAGGAGGGCGCGCGCGTGCTGTCGCTGATCGTGGCCACAGGCCGCGGCCGGTGGGCGGATCTCGATGGCCCGCCCTTGAGCGACGGCCCCGAGCGCGAAGGTCGCTTCGTGTGGCGCGAGCACAGCGACGGCACGCAGCAGTTGGTGGTGGAGAGCGCGGACGCTCAGCCGATCCAGCCCCTGCCGCTGCGCCCGATGTGGTATGTGGACCCCGGGACGGGGCGCTGCGGGCGGCTTGTCACGGACCAGCCCGCGGCCCGCGCGGCGTGGCTGGCAACGGCGCCGCCCGTGCCCGCGCGCGAGGCCGAGGCGCTCGACCGCGCGCTCGGTGGTCTTGGCAACATTCCGCGGCCGCGCCGCATCCGTCGCGAGGTGATCACCGGGCGCGCACCGGTCCCGATCCTGCGGATGTCGGCCGTGGCGGCGCGGGAGATGGATCACGGCAACTGGCGACGTCCGCTGCATGGCAGCTTTCGGCCGGGCGAGATTGCGCCGGCGCTGCATGTCCTTTTCGACTATGGTGGCCAGCGCGTGGCTGCAGCGGAGCAGAAACAACAGCTGGAACGGCACACCGGCGATGCGCTGCAGATCTGGCAGCGCAGCCGCGCCGATGAGGACGCCCGCATCGCCGCGCTCGACGCCCGCGCGCAGGCGGCAGGGTTTCGCCGGGCCGATGCGCTGAAACGCAGCGTGAATCTGGGCCGCAAGGCCGCGGGCGGCTGGGTGCTCTGGCCCTTCGATGCACAGACCCCGATCAGCGTGGACGGCGGCGGGCTGGAGACGCTGGGGTTTCTGGACGATGCCGTGCCCGCCTTGCGCGCCGATGGCTGGCAGGTGGAGATCGACGCAAGCTGGCCGCTGCGGTTTCACGAGGGCGCGCAGACCCTCCGCGCCGGCCTGACCGAGGAGGACGGCGGCTGGTTCTCGCTGGCCCTGCAGGTCGAGGTCGATGGCCGCGAGGTCGATCTGCTTCCCGTGCTGCTGCGCTTCGTGCAGGGGTTGCCGCCCGAGGCGCTGGACCCCGCGTTCGATCTTGCTGCGCATGTCGGCAAGCAGCGGTTTCTTGTGGAGACCGAACCTGGCCGCTTCCTGGCCACGCCGATCGCCCCGTTCGTTCCGGCACTGCGGCTGTTTCTTGCGCTTCAGGCACAGATGCACCCGGCCGAGGCCGGCGTCCTGCCCGAGATTGCCGAGGCGCTCAAGGGCGCCGGCATCCCCTTCGAGGGCGGCGCACGGCTGCTGTCGCTGGGTGAACGCCTGCGCGCGCTGAGCACCCCCGAGGCCGCTCCACCGCCGCCCGCGGGCTTCGACGGAGAATTGCGGCCCTACCAGCGCACGGGTCTCGGCTGGATGCTGGCGTTGTCGGAAACCGGATTCGGCGGCATCCTCGCCGATGACATGGGGTTGGGCAAGACCGTCCAGACGCTGGCCTTCCTGACCGCCAAGCGGGTGCCCGACCAGCCGCCCGACCTGCTGATCGTGCCGACGTCGCTGGTGGGCACATGGACGCGCGAGGCGGCGCGGTTCGCCCCCGGCCTGCGCGTGCTGGCGCTGCACGGCCCCGACCGCAAGGCCGATTTCGGCCGCATCGCCGAGGCAGATCTGGTGATCAGCACCTATCCGCTGCTGCACCGCGATCATGCGGCTCTGTTTGCCCGGCCCTGGGATTGCATCGTGCTTGACGAGGCGCAGGCGGTGCGCAATCCGGCCTCGCGCGCGGCCAAGCTGATCCGCACCGCCACCGCACGGCATCGCCTGGCGCTGACCGGCACGCCCATGGACAATGATCTCGGCGAGCTCTGGACGCTTTACGACTGGCTGGTTCCGGGCCTTCTGGGCGACCGCAAGCGCTTCGAGGCCGAGACCCGCCGGCCCATCGAGAAACAGGGCGATCCCGCCGCCCGCGCGCGCCTTGCCCGCCGCATCGCGCCCTTTCTGCTGCGCCGGACCAAGGACGCGGTGGCCGCCGACCTGCCGCCAAAGACCGAGATCACCGAGACGGTGGAGCTCACCGGCCCGCAGCGCACGCTCTACGAAACCGTCCGCCTCGCCATGGACCGCCGCGTGCGCGATGCGTTGGCCTCCAGGGGCCTTGCGGGAAGCCGGATCACCGTGCTGGATGCGTTGCTGAAGCTGCGCCAGGTCTGCTGCGACCCGGCGCTGGTCAAGCTGCCCGCCGCGCGCTCCGTCACCGCCTCGGCCAAGCGCGCGCATCTGATGGAGATGTTGGAGCAGCTGCTGGCCGAGGGGCGCCGGGTGCTGGTGTTCTCGCAATTCGTCGAGATGCTGCGGCTGATCGAAGCCGACATCCGCGCCCGCGGCTGGTCCCACGCCTGGCTCACGGGTGAGACCACCAACCGCGCCGAGGTGGTGGAGGCGTTCCAGCGCGGCGATGCGCCGATCTTCCTGATCAGCCTCAAGGCCGGCGGCGTCGGGCTGACCCTCACCGCCGCGGATACGGTCATCCTCTACGATCCCTGGTGGAACCCCGGCGTCGAGCGTCAGGCCATGGACCGCACCCACCGCATCGGCCAGGACAAACCGGTCTTCGTCCACCGCCTCATCGCCGCCGGCACGGTGGAAACCCGCATCCAGCAGATCCAGGCCCGCAAGCAGGCGCTTGCGGATGCCCTGTTCGATCCCGCCGCAACCGGGCCGGCGGCCCTGACCGAGGACGACATCCTCTCCCTCTTCCAACCCCTCGATCCCGGCGGCGCCTGAAAGCCGGCGTCCTCAGAAGCGCGGTGGGGCAGAAAGCGTCGAGAAATCACACGGGAATCTCCACGGAATGAGGGCGACCCGGGCAAGTCGCCGCAGGCAACGACAAGCGGCAATCGCACGTGTGGTGTCGGGCGCACCCAACCATTTTCACTCGATGGTCCGGGTCTGCGCCGGCACGCTCACCCCCACGGGACCTG
>PUOA01000211.1 GCA_003551925.1 Paracoccaceae bacterium | reverse complement strand
CGGCTCGTCGCCTCGTCGGTCGCGGCCTCGATCGCCGACTGGCGGGCCAGCGGGTCGTCGGCGACGGCCAGCTCCACCACCTCGAGCCGCTTGATCTCATCGCGCAGCCGGGCGGCTTCCTCGAACTCCAGATTTTCGGCTGCCTTGCGCATATCCGACCTGAGCGCGTCCAGATGGGCCTGCAGATTGGCGCCGGGTTTCACCTTGTCGATCTTCGCCGTCACGCGCGACATGTCCGTGTCGCCCTGCCACAGCCCGGCCAGCACATCCTCGACATTCTTGCGCACGGTCTGCGGCGTGATGCCGTGGGCCTCGTTATAGGCGATCTGCTTCTCGCGCCGGCGGTCGGTCTCGGCCATGGCGCGCTCCATCGAGCCGGTGACCGTGTCGGCATACATGATCACCCGCCCGTCGGCGTTGCGCGCCGCGCGCCCGATGGTCTGCACCAACGAGGTTTCCGAGCGCAGGAACCCCTCCTTGTCGGCGTCAAGGATGGCCACCAGCCCGCATTCGGGGATGTCCAGCCCCTCGCGCAGCAGGTTGATCCCCACCAGCACGTCGAACGCGCCCAGCCGCAGGTCGCGCAGGATCTCGATCCGTTCGATGGTGTCGATGTCGCTGTGCATGTAGCGCACGCGGATGCCCTGTTCGTGCAGGTATTCGGTCAGGTCCTCGGCCATGCGCTTGGTCAGCACCGTGGCCAGCACCCGCATGTCGCGCGCGGCGGTGGCGCGGATCTCGTCCAGCAGATCGTCGACCTGCATCGCCACGGGGCGGATCTCGACCGGCGGGTCGATCAGCCCGGTGGGGCGGATCACCTGCTCGGCGAACACACCGCCGGTCTGTTCCAGCTCCCATTTGCCCGGCGTGGCGCTGACAAAGACCGATTGCGGGCGCATGGCGTCCCATTCCTCGAACTTCAGGGGTCGGTTGTCGGTGCAGGACGGCAGCCGGAAGCCGTGCTCGGCCAGCGTCATCTTGCGCCGGAAGTCGCCGCGATACATGCCACCGATCTGGGGCACCGACACGTGGCTTTCATCGGCGAAGACGATGGCGTTGTCGGGGATGAACTCGAACAGCGTGGGTGGCGGCTCGCCCGGCGCGCGACCCGTCAGGAAGCGCGAGTAGTTCTCGATCCCGTTGCACACGCCGGTCGCCTCCAGCATCTCGAGGTCGAAATTGGTGCGCTGCTCCAGGCGCTGCGCTTCCAGCAGCTTGCCCTCGTCGATCAGCTGCTTCAGCCGCGCATTCAGCTCGGCCTTGATACCCTTGATCGCCTGCTGCATCGTCGGGCGCGGGGTCACGTAGTGACTGTTGGCGTAGATGCGGATCTTGTCGAAACTGTCAGATTTCGAACCTGTGAGCGGGTCGAACTCGGTGATCGCCTCCAGTTCCTCGCCAAAAAACGACATTCGCCAGGCACGGTCTTCCAGGTGGGCGGGCCAGACCTCGATCACGTCGCCGCGCACACGGAAGCTGCCGCGCTGGAACGCGGCGTCGTTGCGGCGGTATTGCTGCTGCACCAGTTCGCCCATGATCTTGCGCGGATCGTAGCTGCCACCGACCCCGAGGTCCTGCGTCATGGCCGAATACGTCTCGACCGAGCCGATCCCGTAGATGCAGCTGACCGAGGCCACGATGATCACGTCATCGCGTTCGAGCAGCGCGCGGGTGGCCGAATGGCGCATCCGGTCGATCTGCTCGTTGATCTGGCTTTCCTTCTCGATATAGGTATCGCTGCGCGGCACATAGGCCTCGGGCTGGTAGTAGTCATAATAGCTGACGAAGTATTCCACCGCGTTGTCGGGGAAGAAGCCCTTGAATTCGCCGTAAAGCTGCGCCGCGAGCGTCTTGTTCGGCGCAAGGATGATCGCCGGGCGCTGGGTCTCCTCGATCACCTTGGCCATGGTATAGGTCTTGCCGGTGCCCGTGGCCCCCAACAGCACCTGGCTGTGATCCCCGTCTGACAGCCCCTGCACCAGATCGGCGATGGCGGTGGGCTGGTCGCCTGCGGGTTCGAAGGGTGCGGCCATCCGGAACCGGCGCCCGCCTTCGAGTTTGGTGCGCTGCGGCGTTGCGGTCGTGACGAGTGACATGGCGGCTCCGAGATGCTGACGCCCTGCACAGGATGGGCGTTTTCCGCCGCGCTTCAACCCTTCGCGCGCGGCGCGTTTCACGCATATGTCAGCGCCGGATGCGCGCGTCACTGGCGAAACCGCCCCGGCGCATGGCCTGGGGTGTTGTTCACATGATGCCGATCTGCGATGCTTCGGCCACAAAGATCGCAGGAACGGACACCACACATGGCGCACAGACTGCGCTTCGGCGCAACCTGCGTGGGGTTGGCCCTTGCCGTCGCGGCGCCTGCCGCCGCGTTCGACTCGCTGTCCTTCGACGCTCCGGGCGCCGGATCGGAGCTGCGCGCCGCGCTGCGTGGCGCCTCGCTGCTGGTCAACGCCGAGCGCGAAGGGCTGTCCGACCCGCTCGAAGTCTTCTCGATCGCGCGCGCCGAATACGGCCGGCTCATCGGCGCGCTGTATGAGGCCGGGCATTATTCGGCCCTGATCAGCGTGCGCATCGACGGGCGCGAGGCGGCGGAGATCTCGCCGCTGGCGCCGCCCGAGGTCATCGGCGCGATCGAGGTCGAGATCACCCCCGGACCGGTGTTCGTGTTCGGCCGTGCCGAGATCGGGCCGCTGGCACCAGGCACCGAGCTGCCGGCGGGCTTTGCGCCCGGTCGCACCGCCGAGAGCGCATTGATGCGCGACGCCGCGCGCGCCGCGGTGGACGGCTGGCGCGATGTCGGCCACGCCAAGGCCGAGACCGCCGACGACCGGATCGTCGCCGATCACCGGGCCGAACAGCTGGATGCCGAGATCGACATCGCCCCCGGCCCGCGCCTGCGCTTCGGCGACCTGTCGCCGCAGGGACAACTCCGCACGCGCCCCGAACGCATCATCGAGATCGCCGGACTGCCCACGGGCGAGGTGTATTCCCCGCAGGCGGTCGAGCAGGCCGCCACCCGGCTGCGGCGCACCGGCACCTTCGCGTCGGTCGCGGTGCGCGAGGCCGAGACGCCCAACCCGGACGACACGCTCGATTTCTCGGTTTCCGTGGTCGAGGCGCCGCCGCGGCGGATCGGCGCGGGCGCCGAATTCGACACCGAGGACGGGCTGCGGTTGAACGCGTTCTGGATGCATCGCAACCTGCTGGGCGGCGCCGAGCGCTTCCGCATCGAAGGCGAGATCGGCGGCATCGGCGCGCGCAGCGGCGGGATCGACTACCGCCTGCGCACCGAGTTCACACGGCCCGCCACCTTCACCCCCGACACGTCGCTCAGCCTGGGCGCGGTGATCGAAAGCGAAGACCAGCGCGATTTCGCGGCCGAACGCGCGCGGCTTCGCGCGTCGATCACGCACCTGTTCTCGGACACCCTGACCGCCGAGGCGGGGATCGAGTTCCAGATCGAGCGCGCGCGTTTCGGGGTCAACCGCAGCATTCGCCGGACTTTCGGCACCGTCGCGCTGCCGCTCGGCGTGATCTGGGACCGCCGCGACGACCCGCTGGATGCGTCCGAAGGCTTTTATGTCGAAGCCACGGCGACCCCGTTTCTGGGGATCGCCGATGCCGGGTCCGGCGCGCAGGTCACGCTGGACGGGCGCGGGTATTACGCGCTCGATGCCGACGGCGACATCGTGCTTGCCGGGCGGGGGATGCTGGGCGCCGTCATCGGCGCCGAGATCGCGCGCACGCCGCGCAACTATCTCTTCTATTCGGGCGGCGGTGGCACGGTGCGCGGGCAACCCTTTGAATCGCTTGGGGTCACGGTTGATGGCGTCGATTCGGGCGGCCAGGGCTTTGCCGCGCTCTCGGGCGAGGTTCGCGCGCGGGTGCGCGAGAATGTCGGCCTCGTGGGCTTTGCGGATGCGGGCTATGTGTCCACCGGCGCGTTCAGCGGCGCGGCGGACTGGCATGCCGGGGCCGGGGTTGGGGTGCGTTACGACACCGCCGTCGGCCCGCTGCGTCTGGATGTCGGCCTGCCGGTGCGCGGCGACACGGGGCGCGGCGTGCAGGTGTATATCGGCATCGGACAGGCCTTCTGATGCGGCGTTTTGTTGCTATAGTGACAGCGGCTCTACTGGCGTGGACGATTTTGCCAGCATCTGCACAGGCGCAAGACGACGATGATGTCGGATTTCTGACAGGCCTGCTGCAAGAGAGCCTGTCCGCCGCGGGCCGCGACGTGCGCATCACGGGCTTTCGCGGCGCGCTGCGCTCGCGCGCGACGATCGAGGAAATGACCATCGCCGATGATGAGGGCGTGTGGCTGGTCCTGCGCGGAGCGGCGATGCAATGGAACCGCACGGCGCTGCTGGCGCGGCGGATCGAGATCGCCGAGCTGACCGCGCAGGAGATGGAGATCCTGCGCCCCCCGGTCCCCGACGAGGCCGCGCGCCTGCAACCCGAGGCACGCGACGCCCCCGCGCAGCCTTTCGCGCTGCCTGATCTGCCGGTGTCGGTCGAACTGCGTGAGCTGGCGATTGCGCGCATCGTGCTGGGTGAGGCGATCCTGGGCGAAGAGATCGTGCTCTCGGCCGAGGGCGCGGTGTCGCTGGCCGATGGTGACGGGCAGGCGCAGCTAGACATCCTGCGCGTCGACGGCACCGAGGGGGGCGCCGAGGGG
>PUOA01000207.1 GCA_003551925.1 Paracoccaceae bacterium | reverse complement strand
GCGAGGTCGGGCGCGACGCGCTGATGGCGGCCGAGATGGCGAGCTATCACGGCCCCGGCACCTGCACCTTCTACGGCACCGCCAACACCAACCAGATGCTGATGGAGTTCATGGGCCTGCATCTGCCCGGCGCAAGCTTCGTGAACCCCAACACACCGTTGCGCGAGGCGCTGACAGTCGCCGGGGTGGAACGCGCCGCCGCGATCACGGCGCAGGGCAATGATTATCGCCCAGCAGGCGAAATCCTGGACGAACGCGCCTTCGTGAATGGTATGGTCGGGCTGATGGCCACCGGCGGGTCCACCAATCTGGTGCTGCACCTGCCGGCGATGGCGCGCGCGGCGGGGATCATCCTGGACCTCGAGGATTTCGCCGACATTTCGGCCGCGGTGCCGCTGATGGCGCGGGTCTACCCGAACGGGCTGGCGGATGTGAACCATTTCCACGCTGCGGGGGGCCTGGGCTACATGATCGGCCAGTTGCTCGACGCCGGGCTGCTGCACGAGGACGCGCGCACCGTCGCCGGCGACGGGCTGGCGCGCTACGCGCAGGAGCCCAGGCTGCGCGACGGTGCGCTGGTGTGGGAGGATGGCGCGGGCGAAACGCTGAACGACAAGATCCTGCGCCCGGTGTCGCGGGCGTTCCAGCCCACCGGCGGGCTGAGCCAGCTCTCGGGCAATCTGGGGCGCGGGGTGATCAAGACCTCGGCCGTGGCCGAGGACCGGCTGGTGATCGAAGCCCCGGCGCGCGTGTTCCAGGACCAGGCGTCGGTCAAGGCCGCCTTCAAGGCGGGCGAGTTCACCGGCGACGTGGTGGTGGTGGTCCGCTTTCAGGGCCCCGGTGCCAACGGCATGCCCGAGCTGCACGCGCTCACCCCGATCCTCGCGGTGCTGCAGGACCGCGGCTACAAGGTCGCGCTGGTCACCGACGGGCGGATGTCGGGCGCCAGCGGCAAGGTGCCGGCGGCGATCCATATCGCCCCCGAAGCCGCCGCCGGCGGACCGCTGGCCAGGCTGCGCGACGGCGACATCGTGCGGCTGGACGCGCGCGCGGGCCGGCTGGACGTGCTGACCGAAGGCGCCACCGACCGCCCCGCCGAGACCCCCGACCTGAGCGCCAGCCACCACGGCATCGGGCGCGAGATGTTCGGCCTGTTCCGCGCCAATGTCAGCGATTCGACCGCCGGGGCGAGCGTTCTGGGGCTGTGAGCCGTGATCACCGGCCATCTTGATCCTGCGCGGAGCAAAGGCCGCAGGCCGCCGCGCATCGCCGGGCCGCCCCCCGGCACGGCGATTTGGCTTGGGCTGGCGCACAGCCTCACCGTTCTTCGGATCTGGCCAGAATAAACCCGCATAGCCCGAGCGCCGCATCGCCGCACCGCGGCCCGCCGCTGCGCGTTCGCGTTGCCTCAGCGTTGTCAATGATCACGCCAAGGCCGGGGATGCCGCCTAGCGCCTGGCGCGCCCCTTGCCCCCGGGCTTCTTCTTGCCGCCGGCCGGTTTCTCGTCCGCCATGCGCGCCTGACCGGCCGCGCCGATCAGCTCCTGCGCGATCTCCTCGGCCTCTTCGGGGGTAAAGTCCAGCGGCAGGTCGACGCCGTCGCCGGCGACGTAGATGCGCACCATGCCCAGCGTCGTGGGGCCGATCTGCAGGCTGGCCGAAACGTCGCTTTCCGAGTTGATCCCCATTGCGCGCCTCCGATGAAGGGTGTGGCGCAGCGATACGCCCGCGCGCGGGCCAGTTCAAGCATGTTGCCCTTGCAATCACGCCGGGCGGCGGCTAAATCGCGCGCAGTGCCGCCTTAGCTCAGTTGGTTAGAGCGCTGGATTGTGGATCCAGAGGTCCCCCGTTCAAGCCGGGGAGGCGGTACCACCTCGCCGCTGCCTGCCCGGCCCGCGCGGCATGCGCGTCAGGAACCGCAAGCATGATGCGTCATTCCCTGCCCTTTGCCCCTCCGGGATCACGCGTCGGCCTGTTCGGCGGCTCGTTCGATCCGGTGCATCGCGGCCATCTGCAGCTCAGCCATGAAGCCCTGCGCCGGTTGCAGCTGGACCGCGTCTGGTGGCTGGTCAGCCCCGGCAACCCGCTCAAGCCCCACGGCCCGGCGCCGCTGGCCGAGCGCATGGCGCGCGCACGCACCGCCCTGCGCGACCACCCGCGCGTCACCGTCACCGGGGTCGAGGCGCGCCTGCGCACGCGGATCACCGCCGACACGCTTGCGCAGGTGCAGCGGCTTTATCCGCGATTGCGCTTTGTCTGGCTGATGGGCGCCGACAGCTTCGCCACGCTGCACCGCTGGTATCGCTGGCACGAAGTCGCTGCGCGCGTCCCCATTGCCGTCTTCGCGCGCCCGGGCGAACGGCTTTCGGCGCTGTGCTCGCCCGCCGCACGCGCGCTTGCCCGCGACCGCCTGGCGCCACCGCGCGCCCCAGCGCTGGCACGGCACGCACCGCCACGCTGGTGCTTTGTCACGATGCCGATGCAGGTGCAGTCCTCGACCGAGTTGCGCGATCGCGGATAAATCTTTGCGTTGGCAAAGGATTGTCCCCGTATACACACAGAAAACACCACCCCCGCGCAAGGGAATCGCTTGTGCGACCGTGGCCGGTAATGCTTAAAATTGCCCAGAATTGTTGTGTGCTTTTCAGATGTGACCGAGTGACCGATGCTTTCGCGCCGCGCCTTCCTGCACCTTGTGTCCTCCGCCGCCGCGGGCGCGGCGCTGCCCGCCTGCGCCGACGCCCCGGTGCGCTCACCCCGCCCGGTGCAGCGTCCCGCGGTGACACCGGCGTCGTTGCCCGCGCCCCGCTCGGTCGAGGCGATCATCGCGCGGGCGAATCTCGGCGGCCAGGTGGGCTTCACCGCGATCGACCTCGACACCGGACAGACGATCGAAACCCTCAACGGCGATGCGCTGCTGCCGCCGGCGAGTGTCGCCAAGGCTGTCACCGCGGTCTACGCGCTCGAGGCGCTGGGCGCCGATCACCGCTTCGCCACCCGCGTCCTGACCACCGGGACGGTGCGCGACGGCACGCTTGCGGGCGATCTGATCCTGATGGGCGGCGGCGATCCGACGCTGGACACCGATGCGCTGGCCGGGCTGGTGGACACGCTGCACGCGCGCGGGCTGCGCCGGGTGGACGGGCGGTTCCTGGTGCATGGCGGCGCGCTGCCGCGGATCGACCAGATCGCGGATGACCAGCCGGTGCAGGCAGGCTATAACTCCACGGTTTCGGGGCTGAACCTGAATTTCAACCGCGTCCATTTCCAGTGGAACCGCAGCGGATCGGACTACACGGTGGTGATGGACGCGCGTTCGGCTGCGCATCAGCCGCGCGTCAGCATGGCCGAGATGCGCGTGATCAACCGCCAGGTGCCGGTCTACACCTTCTCGTCCGAGAACGGCCGCGACCGCTGGACCGTGGCGCGCGCCGCGCTGGGCGGTGGCGGGGCGCGCTGGCTGCCCGTGCGCCAGCCCGAGCTTTACGCCGCCGAGGTGTTCCGCACGCTCGCTGCCGGGCGCGGGATCACGCTGCCGCAAGGACAGGTCGTGACCGGAGGCGTCAGCGCCGGCACCGCGCTGGCCGAGCACCGCTCGGACCCGCTGCACGACCTTGTCCGGTCGATGCTGCGCTTTTCCACCAACATCACCGCCGAAGCGCTGGGACTGGCCGCCACCCAGGCCCGGGGCGGGAGCGTGCGCAGCCTCAGCGCCTCGGCGGGGGTGATGAACCGGTGGGCAACGCAGCGCTTCGACATGGGCCGGCCCGGTTTCGTCGATCACTCGGGGCTGGGGGCGCAGGCGACGGTGCCGATGACCGATCTGGCCCGCTTCTTCGCCATCACGGCGCAGCAGGGGCCGCTGCCCGATCTGCTGCGACGGCACGACATGCTGGACACCAACCGCAACGTGATCCCCAACCACCCGCTGGATGTGCGCGCCAAGACCGGCACGCTGAATTTCGCCTCGGCGCTGGGCGGGGTGGTCCAAACACCCGGCGCGCGCCGCTACGCCTTCGCCATTGCCGCCGCCGACCTGCCGCGTCGGGCACGCCTGACCGGCGACGACCGCGAGCGCCCCGAGGGCGGCATCGCCTGGACCCGCCGCGCCCGGCGGATGCAGCAGGAGCTGATCGAACGCTGGGGCGCGCTGGGCGCGTAGGTGCCGCGCGGCGTATGGCCTCGACACAAGCGCCCGGTCCCGATGACGGGACCGGGCCAGCGGGGCGCCTCAGTTGCGCGCCTTGTCCACCATCTTGCCGGCGCTGATCCACGGCATCATGCCGCGCAGCTTCTCGCCCACCTGTTCGATCTCGTGCGCATCGTTCATCCGGCGCGTGGCCTTGAACATCGGCTGGCCGACGGCGTTTTCCTGCATGAAGTCGCGCACGAAGCGGCCGGTCTGGATGTCGCTCAGAACCTCCTTCATGCGGCGCTTGGTCTCCTCGCGCGGCAGGATGCGGGGGCCCGAAACGTATTCGCCGTATTCGGCGGTGTTCGAGATCGAGTAGTTCATGTTGGCGATGCCGCCTTCGTAGATCAGGTCGACGATCAGCTTCACCTCGTGCAGGCATTCGAAATAGGCCATCTCGGGCTCGTAGCCGGCCTCGACCAGCGTCTCGAAGCCCATGCGGATCAGCACGACCACCCCGCCGCACAGCACGGCCTGCTCGCCGAACAGGTCGGTTTCGCATTCCTGCCGGAAATCCGTCTCGATGATGCCCGAG
>PUOA01000304.1 GCA_003551925.1 Paracoccaceae bacterium | reverse complement strand
CGGTCGAGTGGGACTCGAACGATCCAGATGAGCCCGCGTTCGACGGCACGGCCAGCAATTTCCTGATTTATCGCGCGGGTGGCGTCACCGAGGTCGAGGGCGAACTCGCCGTCGATCAGGACCTCGCGAACTCGTTCGACCATGACGAGAACGAAAGCGTGTTCGTGATGACCGGGAACCTGACGCCGGCGGGCGCGACACAGAACGAGTATCAGGCCACGTTCGAAGGCGCGTTCTACGATGGCACCGACGCCCATGCCGGGCAAGTCAACATGTCCATCATCACCGGCGGCGGCGACACTCCTTACGGCACCGGGAACTTCTACCTGCTGAACGCAGACTGAATTCTTGCGCGCCGCCCCCACGCGCGCGGCGCGGCGCGGCCCCCGCGGGGACAGGACCGACAGGACGGGCCAGGCTGATGCGACACCTCCTTGCCGCGATGCTGGTGCTTCTGGTCGGCATCACCGACCCCCTGCGCGCCACGGCCGAGCCGGCCCCGTCGCCGGGGCAAGGCGCCGAAACCGGCTCGGATCTCTCGCTTGACGAGGCGCTGCGCATCCTCTGGGCGCAGGCGCGCACGCATATCGACCGCGGCGAGCCGCGCGCGGCGCTGCCGCTGCTCACCGCGCTGGTAGCCCGTGCGCCGCATGTGCCCCTGTTCCGCTCGGCGCTGGCCGATGCACTGGCCGCAACGGGGCAGACCGACCGCGCGCGGTATCACTACGACCTTCTGCGCGGCGCGATGCGCTCCGACCGCGACCAGGCCGCGCTCGACCGCCGGATCGATGCGCTGGAGCGCCGGCAGAAACCGTGGTCGGGGCATCTCTTCGTCGGCGTGGTGCCCGCGTCGAACCCGGGCCGGCGCACCGACCTGACCACGGTCACGATCGCCGGTCTGCCGTTCCAGCTGCGCGACACGGCGCGCTCGGGCGTGGGGGTCGAGCTGCGCGGCGGGCTGGCGTGGGAGCCGTGGCTGCGCGACGATCTGCGCGGCCATCTGGGCGTCTCGGTCGACGCCGAGCTTTACGGCAGCGGCATCGCCGACGACATCACCCTGCGCGGCGACGCGCGCATCACCGCCTTCGGCGACCGCGCGCAACAGCTCAGCTTCGGGATCTTCGCCAAGCGCCGCTGGCGCGGGGGCGAAAAATGGTCCGACAGCCTGGGCGCCGAGATCGGCCTGTCGCGCCGCGTGGGCGAGAGCACGCTGCTGTCGGGTCGCCTGATCCACGAGACCGAACAGCTCAGCCGCGGCCGCGCCGCCGTGCACCGCAACACCGCCGAGCTGCGCGCGCGCCACATCGTCAGCCCGCAATTCCAGCTCCGCGGCACGCTGCGCGGCGAATGGCGCGACAGCTCCAATCCCTTCCTGTCGGGCTTTCGCAGCACCCTGCGCGGCGGCGGCGCCTATACCTTCGAGGGCGGGCTGCGCGTGGGACTGGACATCACCCGCGAGATCAACCGCTTCGACGGCGTGAACCCCCTCTTCGGGGTGCGCCAGCGCAACAACGTCTGGCGCGGCGAGGTGACGCTCAACCACGCCGAGGTCTCGCTCATGGGCTTCTCGCCGGTCGTGAAGCTGGACCTGACGCGCCAGCGCTCGACCATTCCCACCAGCAGCTTCACCAACCGCGCGCTGTCGCTGGGCCTGACGCGCCAGTTCTGACCCCGCCCGCCGGCGCCCCGCCCGTGCGGCGCGCATGGGTGGGCGGGTGGGCGCGCCGGACGGGCGGGGCGCCGGCGGGCGTTCAGCGGCTGAGGCCGCGCGGCAAATCGGGCATGTCGAGCGCCGCGAACCCGTAATGGCGCAGCCAGCGCAGGTCGGATTCGAAGAAGGCGCGCAGATCGGGGATGCCGTATTTCAGCATCGCGATCCGGTCGATCCCCAGCCCGAAGGCAAAGCCCTGCCAGCGGTCAGGGTCGATCCCGCCGGCGCGCAGCACCGCCGGATGCACCATCCCCGAGCCCAGGATCTCCATCCAGTCGTCGCCCTCGCCGATGCGCAGCTGCCCGCCGGACCACGAACAGCGGATATCGACCTCGGCCGAGGGTTCGGTGAACGGGAAATGGCTGGCGCGGAAGCGCAGCTCCACCGCATCCACCTCGAAGAACGCGCGGCAGAACTCCTCGAGCGTCCATTTCAGCTGCGCCATGGTGATGTCGCGGTCGATGGCCAGCCCTTCGACCTGGTGGAACATCGGCGCATGGGTCTGATCCATGTCCATGCGATACACGCGGCCCGGCGCAATCACCCGCAGCGGCGCGCCGTGGGCCTGCATGGCGCGGATCTGCACGGGGCTCGTATGCGTGCGCAGCACATGCGGGGGGCGGTCGTCGCCCTCGGCGCGGTGCATGAAGAAGGTGTCATGCTCCTGCCGGGCGGGGTGTTCGGGGGCGATGTTCAGCGCGTCGAAATTGTACCAGTCCGATTCCACCTGCGGGCCTTCGGCCACGGCGAAGCCCATGTCGGCGAAGATCGCGGTCAGCTCGTCCATCACCTGGCTGACCGGGTGGATGGTGCCGTGGCGGCGCGGGCGCGCGGGCAGGGTGATGTCCAGCCATTCCTGCGCCAGACGGGCGTCGAGCGCGGCGCGGCGCGCGCGCAGCGCGGCGTCGATCTCGTCCTTGAGCGCGTTGAGCACCGGGCCCGCGGCCTTGCGCTCGTCGGGGCTCATCCGGCCCAGTTCGCGCATCTTCGCGCTGATCTCGCCCTTCTTGCCCAGCGCCGCCAGCCGCACCGCCTCGAGCGCCTCGGGGCTGTCCGCGTCGGCCACCTGCGCCAGATACCGCGCCCTCAGCTCCGCAATGCCGTCCATGCCGTCCACCCCTGTCGTTGCCGCCCCGCGCGTGCCCGGCGCTCGATACCCACGCGCGGGGGTGAATGCAAGCGCACGGCCTGCCGGCGCGCTTGACCGCACCGGGCGCCTTCCCTAAGCCGAAGCAGGCTGCGGCCCCACCCACCGCGCCCCGCCCCAGACACGGCAAGGAGCACAGCATGGCAAAGAAACTCCACCTCGTTTTCGGAGGCGAGCTGAAAGACCCGCAGGGCACAACCTTCGTGGACACCGACAAGATCGACATCGTCGGCATCTTCCCCGATTACGACAGCGCCTATGCGGCATGGAAGACCGCCGCGCAGCGCACCGTGGACGATGCCCACACGCGCTACTTCATCGCCCATCTGCACCGGCTCATCGACGAGAGCCGCGCGTCCGGCACAACGCGCGCGCTCGACGGCTGAGCGCCGCGGTCGGGCGCGGCGGCGTGGAGGGGGTGCAGACACGGCGCCACGAGGGCGCGCCCGTCGATGCCGGGGGGTGCGCGGTGCTGATATACCCCACCGACGCCATCGTCTGGCCGCAGGCGGCGGCGCTGGCCACCCGGCTGCTGCGGCGTCGCGCCGATGTTCAGGTGGTGCTCTGCCGCCCCGAGGGCTGCGCCCCCCCGCCCCCATCCACCCTGAGCATCGTCGACCTGCCGGGCGCGGGCAACGCGGCGGGGATGCAGCGCGCGCTGATCACCCGGACCCGCCCGCAGGTGCTGATCGTGATCGGTTCCACCCTGCCCGCACCGCTGGTCGCGGCAGCCGCCGACGGCGGGGCCACGATCCTGCTGGCGCAGACCGGGCGGCCGATGGTCTCGGACGGCTGGGGGTGGTGGCCGCGCCGGCTGGCGCAGCTCGCCCGGCGGCTCGAGCGGGTGTTCACCCTGACCGACCGCGACGCCGCCGCGTGGCGGCGTCTGGTCGGCGCGGCGCTCCAGGTCGAAGCCGTCGGAGCACTGTCGGCCAGCATCGGCGCCCTGCCCTGCGATGACAGCGACCGTGAAGCGCTCGCCAGCGCCCTGCGGCTGCGTCCGGCGTGGATGGCCGTGGGCGTCCCCGAGGCCGAGGAGGAGATCATTGCCCGCGCGCACGCCCACGCGCTGCGGCTGTCGCATTGGCTGGTGTTGCTGCTGCAACCGGCCGATCCCGCGCGCGGCGCCGACCTCGCTGCGCGGCTGGGGTCGCGCTTCGCCGTGGCGCTGCGCTCCGAGGCCGCGCCGATCACCGCCGAGACTCAGATCCTGATCGCGGACCAGCCGGGCGAGCGGGGGCTGTGGTATCGCCTTGCGACGGTCTGCTGGATGGGCGGAACGCTGTCGGGCACGGGCAGCAGCTTCGACCCGCTGGAGCCCGCCGCGCTGGGGGCCGCAATCGTGCACGGGCCGGCGGCGGGACGGTTCCGCGCCAGCTACGCACAGCTTGCCCAACACGGCGCGACCCAGCGCATCAGCGCCCCCGAAACGCTGGGCGAGACCGTCAGCACGCTGCTGACTCCCGAACGCGCCGCCGGGCTGGCCACCGCCGGCTGGGCCGCGGCGTCCGAAGGCACCGAGTCCACCGACCGCGTGATCGCGGCGGCGCTTCAGGTGCTCGACCGGCTGGAGGCGCAGGGCTGATGCGCCCGCCGCGCTTCTGGGACGCCCCGCCTGCGCGGCCCGGCGTGTGGGCGCGGCTTCTGGCACCGCTGGCGGCGCTCACCGCGCGGGCGACGCGCTGGCGGGTGGCGCGCGCGCCGGACTACCGGGCGCCGGTGCCGGTGATCTGCGTGGGCAACCTCAACATCGGCGGCACCGGCAAGACCCCGACGGTGATCGCGCTGGCGGCAAGGCTGGCGTCGCGCGGGGTGGCGGTGCATGTGGTCTCGCGCGGGTATGGCGGGCGGCTGGCGGGGCCGGTGCGGGTGGACCTGCG
>PUOA01000190.1 GCA_003551925.1 Paracoccaceae bacterium | reverse complement strand
GGTCGTCGGCGGCGCGGCGGCGCTCGATGTCGAACAAACGCGCGCGCAGCACCTCGAGCGCGATGGCGCGGTTCTGGTGCTGCGACTTCTCCGAGCTCATCACCACCAGCCCGGTGGGCAGATGCGTGATCCGCACCGCCGAGTCGGTGGTGTTCACATGCTGGCCCCCTGCCCCGCTGGCGCGCATGGTGTCGATGCGCAGATCGGCAGGGTCGATGCCGACCTCGACCTCCGCGGCCTCGGGAAGCACCGCGACCGTCGCGGCCGAGGTGTGGATGCGCCCGCCCGATTCGGTCACCGGCACGCGCTGCACGCGGTGCACGCCGGATTCGTATTTCAGCCGCGCAAAGACGCCCTCGCCCGCAATGCGCAGCACCGCTTCGCGCACGCCGCCAAGCTCGGTCTGCTGCAACGTGATCACCTCGGCGCGCCAGCCGCGCGCGTCGGCGTGGCGCTGATACATGCGCAGCAGATCGGCGGCGAACAGGCTCGCCTCCTCACCCCCCGTTCCGGGGCGAATCTCGACGATGGCGGGGCGCGCATCGGCCGCATCGCGCGGCAGCAACGCGCGCTTCAGCGCGGCCTCGTGCGCGGGCAGCTCGGTGCGCAGGCGGGCGAGCTCTTCCTCCGCCAGCGCGCGCATCTCCACGTCCTCCAGCAACGCCTCGGCCTCGGCGCGCGCGCCGAGCGCGGCGCGGTAGGCGGTGATCCGCTCCACCACCGGGCGCAACTCGGCATGCTCGCGGCCCAGTTCGGACAGCTCGTCGGGCGCGGCGCCGGCCGCCAGCCGCGCCTCGATATACGCGAATCGCTGCACGATCTGCTCAAGGGTTTCGGATGCGATCATCGCCCGTATGTCCCCAACGGCGGGCACCGGGTCAAGCCCCTTGCGATCCGCGCAACCGGGGGGTCCCGGGGGGCGAAGCCCCCCGCCGCGCGCAGCGCCAGACGGCGTGCGCGCGGCACGCGCGCTCCGCAAGGTCAGCGGCTCAGTCGACGGGCAGCACGGCGAGGGCAACGCGGCGCCCTTCGGACAGCAGCACGTTGTAGGTGCGGCACGCGGCCGGCGAGGCCATGACCTCGACCCCCAGCCCTGCATCCTCGAGCTTCGCGCGCAACGCAGCCGGGATATGCGCGATCTCGGCCCCGGTGCCCACGAACAGCACATCGATCTGGCCTGCCATCTGCAACAGCGGCCCCGGATCGTCATAGCCGCCCCAGCGCGCAATCACCCCGGGCGCGATCAGCAGCGGCGCGTCATGTGCCTGACCCGCGATGCGGAAGAAGCCGGGGCCGTAGCCCTCGACCGGCTGGGCGGCGCCGAAATCGACCTCGGACAGACGCATCAGCCCTCCTTGACGCCGAACTGCGCGCCGGCCTTGTCGGCGGCGTTCTTCGACCAGTCGCGCTTGACGCCGAGCCGCAGCATCATCGCCGAGCCCACATAGATCGACGAATACGTCCCCACGATCACGCCCCAGATCATCGCGAACACGAAGCCGCGGATCACGTCGCCGCCCAGCACGAACAGCGCGATGAGCGCCAGCAGCGTGGTCACGCTGGTCATCACCGTGCGCGACAGCGTCTCGTTGATCGACAGGTTCAGCACCTCGTTCAGCGGGCGCTTCTTGTACTTGATCAGGTTCTCGCGCACGCGGTCGAACACCACCACCGTGTCGTTGAGCGAGTAGCCCACGATGGTCAGCAGCGCCGCGATGATGGCCAGATCGAAGCGGATCTGCAGCACAGCGAACACCCCGATGGTCAACACCACGTCGTGCACCAGCGCGGCGACCGCCCCCACCGAGAACTGCCACTCGAAGCGCAACCAGATATAGAACAGCACCGCCGCGAGCGCGAGCGTCACCGCAATGATCGCCGCTTGCACCAGCTCGCCCGAGACCTTGGGGCCGACCGATTCCACCGAGCTGAAACCGAGGCTCTCGTCGACGCCCTGCAGCGCCTCGAGCACCGCGTCGAGCTGCTCTGACGTCACCGATTCGGTGCCTTCCTGCGCCTGGATGCGCACCATGGCGACATTTCGGTCCGGCCCGAAAGCAGGGTCGAACACCTCGGTGATCGCCACGTCGCCGAATTGCAGCGGCGCCAGCGCATCGCGATAGGCCGCCACATCCACCGGCTGCGTGGCCTCGGTCCGGATCGAGGTCCCCCCCCGGAAGTCGATCCCGAAGTTCAGCCCCATCACCGCAAAGGCCACCAGCGACAGCACCATCGCGACGATGGAGCCGCCAAAGGTCAGCCGCGCATGGCGAAAGAAATCGATCGAGGTCTGGTCGGGGACGAGTTTCAGCCGCATCGCGGTCTCCTCAGGCCAGAAGCGTCTTGGGACGGGCGCGCTCGAAGTAGATGACCACCATCAGGCGCGTCACGAACAGCGCCGTGAAGACCGAGGTCACGATCCCCAGCCCCAGCGTGACCGCAAAGCCGCGCACCGGGCCGGAGCCCATCGCGAACAGGATCAGCGCGGTGATCAGCGTGGTGATGTTGGCATCCAGGATCGCCGAGAGCGCCTTTTCGTAGCCCTGCTGGATCGCGCGCGCGGGGCCTTTCGCGGTGCGCATCTCCTCGCGTATCCGCTCGAAGATCAGCACCGTGGCATCCACCGCCATGCCGATGGTCAGCACGATCCCCGCGATCCCCGGCAGCGTGAGCGTGGCGCCGATCGCCGACAGGAGCGCGAAGATCATTGTCAGGTTCAGCAGCAGCGCGATGTTGGCGATCACCCCGAACGTGCCGTAGGTCAGCAGCATGAAGCCCAGCACCGCCACGAAGGCCACGATCGCCGCGATCCGCCCGGCATCGATGCTGTCCTGCCCGAGTTCGGGACCGACGGTTCGTTCCTCGAGGAAGTCCATCTCGGCCGGAAGCGCGCCCGAGCGCAGCAGAACGGCAAGCTGGGTGGTCTCCTCGACCGTGAAGCGCCCGGTTATGATCCCGGAGCCGCCCGAGATATGCGCCTGGATCACCGGCGCCGAGATCACCTCGCCATCCAGCACGATGGCGAAGGGGTTGCCGATATTGGCCGCGGTGAATTGCCCGAAGGCACGCCCGCCGGCGGGGTTGAACCGGAAGCTGACGGCGGGGCGGTTGTTCTGATCGAAGCTCGGCTGCGCGTCGACCAGCTGCTCGCCGGTGACCACGGGCTGCTGCTCGAGGATGTAGTAGGTTCCCGGCGCGTCCATCGACGGGTGGATGAGCTGGCGCGGCTCGGGTGTGCGGTCGCTATCCGAGGTGGTGCCGATCACCGGATGAAAGGTCAGCCGCGCCGTGGTGCCGATCAGGTCCTTGAGTTCCGCCGCCGAGCCGATGCCCGGAACCTGGATCAGGATGCGGTCGGCGCCCTGGCGCTGGATCGTCGGTTCGCGGGTGCCGGCCTCGTCGACGCGGCGGCGGATGATCTCGAGCGACTGGCGCATGGTGCGTTCGTCGGTGGCCTGGCGTTCGGCCTCGGACAGGGTGATGGCGATCTCGTTGCCCTCGACCCGGACCTCGAGGTCGCGCGCGGTCCCGAAGCCGGTGGCGGTCTGCGTGGGCTGGGCGAGCGCGCGCGCGATCTCGGCGGCGCGGCCCATGGCGTCCTCGTTCGACACCTGCACACGCAGCACGCCCGCATCGTCCGACGGCATCCGCCGGACATTGCCCACTTCGTCGCGCGCGTCGCGCAGCGCGTCGCGCACATCGGGCCACAACCCGTCGATGCGGTCGGCATACACGTCCGAAACGCGCACCTCGGCGAGCAGATGCGCGCCGCCGCGCAGATCGAGGCCCAGATTGACGAGGCTCGACGGCAGGAAGGACGGCCAGAGGCGCAACTCGTCCTCGACCTCGGGCAGAGTCGCCGCGCCGGCCTCGATGGCCGTGGCGGCGTCGTTGTGGCGTTCGACACGGTCGTAGAACAGGTTGGGCATCGAAAAGAAGATGCCCAGGGCGCAGATGCCCCAGATCAGCACTCGTTTCCACAGCGGGATCTGCAGCATGTCGCCCCCTTGTTCGTGCCCGCGCGCTCCATCGGGGCGCGCGCCGACGCCTGCCTATACGCCCCGTCCGCCTCGCGGCTCAACCCTGCAGCAGCCCGGCGGGGCTCACGGCTGCGTCAGCCGCGCCGCACGGTCATTCCTTGGCAGGCTCGGTCTTGGACATCACGTTCTGGATGGTATGCTTGATGACCCGGACCTTGACGCCTTCGGCAAGCTCGACCTCGATCTCGCCGTCTTCCTTGACCTTGGTGACCTTGCCCACAAGCCCGCCCGCGGTGATGACCTGATCGCCGCGGCGCAGCGCCTCGACCATGGCGCGGTGTTCCTTGAGCTTCTTCTGCTGCGGGCGGATGAGCAGCAGATACATGATCGCGAAGATCAGGATGAAGGGCAGGATCGAAATAAGCGCGCCACCGGCGCCGGCATCCTGAGCGTAGGCAGGGGAAACGAACATCGAGGCTCCTGTGTGGTCTGAACGTCGCGCCGGGCGACCCGGTCAGCGGATGCGTGCGCGAATGACGATGCGTGGAGCGAGCGCCGCGCAGGCCCCCGCCAGTTGCGGCGCAACGTAGCGACGCCATTCGCGGTTTGCAAGATACCCACAGCCCGGCACGTCGAACGCGTCACATGGGCGCAGGGAGAAACGCGGAACGGGTGCGCGAGACGGGACATGGCGCTCCCGCCCGTCGGCGCCGGATCGGAGATCCGTCACCTCCCGTTGGGCCGGGCCGCGCGCGACCGCGCGCGGCC
>PUOA01000334.1 GCA_003551925.1 Paracoccaceae bacterium | reverse complement strand
GGTGAAGGCATCCGGGTCCTCGGCGTAGATTTCGAGCCTGCCATCGATCCGCGCGCCCTCGCCAAAGGCCAGGTCGCGCGCCGTGATCACCACATCGCCGGCGATCGGCGCCTCGATACGCAGCCGATCACCGGTCAGCAGCGCGGTGCCGCCGACGGGGCCCGTCAACGTCAGATTGGCCCCGCTGGCGCGCAGATTGCCGCCCACCGCGGCGCGCATGTCCAGTGAGTAGCCCGCGAGCGTGGCGTTGCCCTCGACCGGGGCGTCGAGCGCGATATCCATGCCTGCGGCGTAGAGGTTCTTCACAACCTCCGCCGCGATGCTCACCCGGCGCCCGGCCATGTGCGCGCTGCCACTGATGGGTGCGGCAAGGGTAACCGTCTCGCCGGCGGCGAAGAGATCGGCAATTCCCGGCTCGGCATGACGCGCGCGGGCGCCAGCGAGGAACGCATCATCGCCCAGGCGGAAGGCGGCACCCTCGCCTTGCTGCGCGAGTAACGGCGCAGGCAAGAGCATGATCAGAAACGACAGGATCGCGGCAATCCGGGCCATGGCAAGAAGCTCCTTGCAAATTGCGGCGCGGATGATGACAGCTGGCGCATCCGCATGCCTTGCGCCATGTCAAACGCGCCCGGCCACGTCAATCCATCCGCATTGCGCGACGTCGCCCGGCTCAGGCGCGCGGGGCGGGTGGGTGGGAGCGCGGCTGAGCCGGGCGGCGGGCGCAGCACGCTTGACAGCACCCGTTACCGGCTGAAAGCTTGGGCATCATGCGCAAAGGGGCGGCTTCATGACAAGTCATCATCGGGTCACATCCAGCCATTGGGGCGCCTTCGAGGTGGAAACCGACGGTACACGCATCACCGCCACGCGCCCCTTCGCTGCCGATCCGAACCCGACGCCCATCGCCGATATCATCCCGGCCGCCGTGCATCACCGCGCCCGCGTGGCGCGCCCCGCGATCCGGCGAGGCTGGCTGGAGCGGCGCGCGCGCAACGGGCGCGGCAGCGAGGATTTCATCGACCTGCCCTGGGATGCGGCGCTCGATATCGCCGCCGCCGAGATCGACCGGGTGCGCAGCGCGCATGGCAATGAAGCGATCTTCGGCGGCTCTTATGGCTGGTCCTCGGCCGGGCGGTTCCACCATGCACAAAGCCAGGTGCATCGCTTTCTCAACGCAATCGGCGGTTATGTGGCCTCGGTCGGCAGCTATTCGACCGGTTGCGCGCAGGCGATCATGCCGCATGTCTTTGGCGTCGATTTCATCTCTTTGCTCTATGAGCATCAGGATGGCTGGGCCACCATCCATGACCATACCGAAACCTTGGTCATGTTCGGCGGCATCAACACCAAGAACGCGCAGGTCAGCATGGGCGGGGTCACCGAACATGATTGCGGCGACTGGCTGACGCGCTTTGCCCGGAAGGGCATGCGGATGATCAATATCGGCCCGCAGCGCAGCGACGCGCCCGAGGGCTGCGAGTGGATCGCCACGCGCCCGGCCAGCGACACGGCGCTGATGCTGGCGCTGGCGCATGTGCTGGAAAGCGAAGGCCTGACCGATCTCGATTTCCTGGCGCGCTGCACCACGGGCTTTGACCGTTTCCGCCCCTATCTGATGGGCGAGGCCGACGGCCAGCCGAAAAACCCCGAATGGGCCGCGCCGATCTGCGGTGTCGCGCCCCAGACCATCCGCGAGCTCGCCCGCCGCATGGCCGGCACCCGCACGCTGATTACCGTCGCCTGGTCCTTGCAGCGCGCCCAGCATGGCGAGCAGCCCTACTGGATGTCGGCGGTGCTGGCGGCGATGCTGGGCCAGATCGGCCTGCCCGGCGGCGGCGTGGGCTATGGCTATGGCGCCATCGGGGGCGTGGGCAAATCGCTGATCGGCATGCGCGGCATGACCTTCGCGCAGGGGCAGAACCCGGTGCGCAAGGCCATCCCCGTGGCGCGTATCGGCGACATGCTGCGCAACCCCGGCCAGCCCTATGACTACAATGGCCGGCGTCAGCCTTACCCCGATATCCGGCTGATCTACTGGGCCGGGGGCAACCCGTTTCACCACCATCAGGACCTCAATGCACTGCACGAGGCCTGGCAGAAACCGGAAACCATCATCGTCCATGAACCCTGGTGGACGGCCACCGCGAAACGCGCCGATATCGTGTTTCCCGCCACCACCCCCTATGAGCGCGAGGATATCGGGCGCTCGAACCTGGATGATTACCTGTTTCACGTGCCGCAACTGATTCCGCCGGTGGGCGAGGCGCGCGATGATTATGACATCTTCGCCGCGCTGGCCGAGCGGCTGGGCGCGGGGCCGGCCTATTCCGAGGGTCGCAGCAGCGCGGAATGGATCGCGCTCCTTTACGCCGATTACCGCGAACGCGCCGCAGCACAGGGCATCGACCTGCCCGATCTGGCGGGGCTGAGGGCGCGCAACTGGATGCGCCTGCCGATCCGTGCCGAGGGGCCGAACCGCACCCTCTTCGCCCCCTTCCGCGAAGACCCGCAGGCGGCGCCGCTGCCTACGCCTTCGGGGCGAATCGAGATATTCTCGGCGGTGATCGACGGTTTCGGCTATGATGATTGCCCCGGCCACCCGGTCTGGCTGCCGCCCGATGAGTGGCCCGGCGCGGCGCGCGCCGAGGCGCCCTTGCACCTGGTCTCGCCCCAGCCCGGCGACAAGCTGCACAGCCAGCTTGAATGCGCGCTCGCCGATATCGAGGGCGCGCGGCCCGAGACGCTGGTCATCCACCCCGATGACGCCACGCCGCGCGGGATTGCCTCGGGCGACCTGTTGCGCGTGTTCAACGCGCGCGGCGCCTGTCGGGCGCGGGCGCTGGTGTCGGATGGCATCTGCCCCGGCGTGGTGGCGCTGCCCACCGGCGCCTGGTTCGGCGATCCGGGCGGCAATATCGACCCGCATGGCAACCCGAATGTGCTGACCCGCGATATCGGCACCTCGCGCCTGGGCCAGGGCAGCAGCGCCCATACCGCGCTGGTCGAGGTCGCCCTGGAGACCTGACCCGCCAACAGCAAGGGAGAGACACCATGTCAGCCACCACCCGCCACCGCCCGCTTGCCGCGCTCGCCGGGGCGCTTCTTGCACTGGGCGCGCTGATCGCGCCGGCCTCGGCCAGCGAGGATGCCGAGTTGAACATCATCGGCTTTTCCGAGGATGGTACGCTCTTCGCCTTCGAGGAATTCGGCCTGCAGGCCGGGTCGGGCATGCCTTTCTCCAACCTTTATGTCGTCGATCTGCCCAGTGACCGCTGGGTGCGCGGCACGCCGTTTCGCGAGATGCCGGGCGAGGGGGAATTCGACGAGCGCGATGCCTTCGCGGCGCTCGAGGTGACCCGTGCCCGCACGGCCGAGGCCGCCGCGCCGCTGCTGGCGCGCCATGCGGTGCGGGTGCCGGGCGCGGTGGTGTTCGCGCGCGGCCTGGGCGATCACGCGCGGCAGGGGACGGTTTCGACGATTCGCCGGCCCTTCAGCGACCAGCCGCTGAGCACGCGCGCCTTTGACGAATTCGACCTGCGGCTGGAAGCCTTCGACGCGCCCAGCCCGCTCGATTACTGTTTCGAGCAGACGCGGGGCTATCGGCTGACGCTGGAACACCCTGATGCCGCGCCGGTGGTGCTGCATGAGGACAGCCGCGTGCCACGCTCGCGCGGTTGCGCGCGGGAATACCGGCTGAGCCATTTCATCGTGCCCGGCGTGCGTTGCGAACCCGAGCACTGCCCCGACGGGCCGCTGGGCGTGGCGCTGATCTCGGTCTTTGCGCAGGGCTTCGAGGGGCTGGGGCGCAGCTTCATCGCCGCGCCGGTGCCCCTGCGCGACCCGCGTCGCTGAGACTATCCACGCCACGCGCCCCGGCGCCGCCGCGCGCCCACCCACCCACCCCGCGCGGCGGGCACCGGGCGCGTGGCGTGGGGGCAGTCAGGAGAAGCCTCGGTTGGCCTTCATGCGAAGGGATGGACTCGACTCGGGCGGTGCGGTGACTTAGTTAGAACATATAGTGAACATATGGCCCGAATCCGGGGGTGGCATGGCAAAAAGCAAGGTTTCGGCCGGGCGGCAGCGGCGCATCCTGTCGCTATGGCTGCCCCGGCTGGCCAGCGAGCAGGCGCTCAGGCGGCTGGGCGCGCCGGAGGGGGCGTTTGCGGTCATCGCGCGGCAGGGCGGGGCGGACCGGCTGCTTTGCCTGAACCCGGTCGCCGAGGCAGCCGGGCTGCGCCGGGGCCAGCCGCTTTCCGAGGCGCGCGCATTGCTGCCGGGGCTGATCACCCGCGCCGATGCCCCCGCCGAGCGGGCGCGCTTTCTGGCGGCGCTGGCGCGCTGGGCCTGGCGATACGCGCCCTGGGTGGGCCATGAGGGCGAGGACGGGCTGGTGCTGGACATCACCGGCGCGGCGCATCTGGCCGGGGGCGAGGCGGCGCTGGCCGAACGAATGCGCGCGGCGCTGGCCGCAGCGGGGTTCAGCGCGCGGCTGGCCGTAGCGCCGACGCGCGGCGCGGCCTGGGCGCTGGCGCGCTATGCAAGGGCGCCGGTTTCGGTGGTGGCGGATGACGTGGCGGCGGCGCTGGCGCCCTTGCCGCTGGCGGCGCTGCGGCTGGAGGAGGCGGTCTGCACAGCGCTGGCGCGGCTGGGCTTGCGGCGCGTGGATGATCTGCGCCGCGCCAGCAGGGCCTCGTTGACGCGGCGTTTCGGGCCGGCGCCCTTTCTGGCGCTGGATCGCGCGTTGGGTCT
>PUOA01000038.1 GCA_003551925.1 Paracoccaceae bacterium | reverse complement strand
GTGCGCGCGGCATCGACCAGCGCGAAGTCGAACGAGCCCATCGCCGCGAGCAGCGTGCGCATGACGAAGGGCAGGGTGATGACCACATGCGCCAGCAACAGGCTCCAGTAGGCATCGCGCAGCCCGATCTCGCGGAAGAACTGCAGCATGGCGACCCCCAGGACCAGGCCCGGCATCATCAGCGGCGACACCGCGAAGGTGGCCAGCGCCGCCCGGCCCCGGAACTGCCCGCGCGCCACGCCGATGGCCGCCGCCGTGCCCAGGATCAGCGAGGCGGCGGTCGACAGCAGCGCCAGGTTCAGCGACAGCATCAGCGCATCCATCAGCCCGGCGCGGCGGGTTAGCGCCTCATACCAGCGAAACGACCATTCCGGCGGCGGCAGCGTATAGACCTGCGACGAGCTGAACGACACCAGCACGGTGATCACCAGCGGCAACAGCAGGAACACCACCACGCCCAGCGCCATCACCCAGCACAGCGCCCGGAAGAAACGGTCGGTCCCGGTCATTGCCGCGCCCCCAGCCGGGCCGCGAGCCAGCTGCTGCCCAGCACCACCGAGACCGCGATCAGCAGCAGGATCGTGGACAGCGACGAGCCCAGTTGCTCGTTGCGCAGGAACAGGAACGAGCGGGCGATCTGCATGGCCACGGTCTGCTGCCGCTCGCCGATGATCAGGCTGGGAATGACATACATCGACACCGCCATCGAGAACACGAAGGCGCATCCCGCCACCACGCCGGGCATCGCCAGCGGCACGATCACCTTGAAGAACCGCCGATACGGGCCGGCGCCCAGCGTGGCGGCGGCATCGGGCAGGTTGGGGTCCTGCTGTTGCAGCACCGCATAGATCGGCAGCACCATGAAGGGCAGGAACACATTCGCCGCGCCGATCACCAGTGCGGTCTCGGTGAACAGCAGCCGGATCGGCGCGTCGATCAGGTTCATGGTCATCAGCGACTGGTTGATGAACCCGTTGCTGCGAAACAGGATCGACCACGCAAACGCCTTGACCACCACGCCCAGCGACATGGGCAGGATGATCGCCACCAGAAACAGCGACAGCCACCCGCCGCGCGCGCTGCGCATCACGATCGCGGTGGGCCAGGCGATCACCAGTGCCAGCAGGGTGACCAGAAACGCGACCCGCAGCGTCCGCGCGATGATCGACCTCTGCAGCGGGTCGCCGAAGATCTGCACGAACTCGGCGACCGACAGTGCGCCCGTCGCATCACGAAAGCTCTTGAGCAGCAGCAGAAACAGCGGCAGCGCGTAGATCAGCCCCAGATAGGCCAGCCCGGGCAGCACCAGAAGCCCGATCCGGTCGGCGCGCGCGGTGCTCATGGTGTCGCCCCCGCCGAGAGGTCGTAGAGCAGCGTGTCCTCGACCGCCCAGTGAAAGCTGACCGCATCACCGCGGGACTTGCCGTTTCGGATGCCGGCCAGTTCGCACAGCAGGCGATCCTCGGCGCCCGGGCGGCCCTGCAGCATGGTTTTCGACCCCAGGATGGCGACGTCCTCCAGCACCAGATCGACGCGGTTCATGTCCGCGCCGCCGTCCAGCCGGATCAGTTCGGGGCGCACACCGATCAGCACCGGCGTTCCCGGCGCCAGCGTGCCCGGTGCGCGCAGCCGGCCCAGATCGGTGTCGACCGCCACCAGCGCGCCCTCTTGCGCCGCCACGCGCCCCGACAGCCGTGTGGACAGGCCCACGAAATCCATCACGAAGGGGGTGGCCGGGGTGGCATAGAGCGTCGAGGGGTCGGCGAATTGCTCGATCCGTCCCGCATTCATCACGGCAATACGGTCCGACACGCCCATCGCCTCGTCCTGGTCATGGGTGACGAAGATGCCGGTGATGCCGCGCTCGCGCAGCAGCGATTTCAGCTCGACCTGCATCGTCTCGCGCAGCTTGCGGTCGAGCGCCGAGAAGGGTTCGTCCAGCAGCAGCAGATGCGGGCGCACCACCAGCGCGCGCGCCACCGCGATGCGCTGCTGCTGCCCGCCCGACAGGGCGGTGATCGAGCGTTCGGCAAAATCCTGCATCCGCACCAGGGCCAGTGCCTCGTGCACCGGCTTTACCGCGTCGGCCTTCGACATGCCCCGCGCGCGCAGCCCGAAGGCCACGTTTTCGGCCACGCTCAGATGCGGAAACAGCGCGTAGTTCTGGAACACGACCGAGATGTTGCGCTTGTGCGGCGGCAGCGACGCGATGTTGCGCCCCGCCAGGATGACCGAGCCGTCATCGGCCTGCATCAGCCCCGCGATGATCCGCAACAGCGTGGTCTTGCCGCAGCCCGACGGCCCCAGCAATGAGACCAGCTCGCCCCGCGCCATGCGGAAGTCGAGGCCGTCCATCACCGTCACGCCCTTGAACGCCTTGCGGATGGCGACAACGTCCAGATACTGCGCGTCCGGCGCCGCCATGGGGGCGGCGCCGGGGTCGGGGGCGTGGCGGTCCAGCATCAAAGCGCCATCAGCTGGTCGAAGCGCTCGGTCCATTCGCGGCGGTTTTCCGCCACGAACTGCCAGTCGGGCGAATAGACGCCGATCCCCTCGGGCAGGTCGGCGCCGCCGGTGGACAGCGTGTTGGTGGCCAGCGACGAGGTGAAATCGGCGATTTCCGACTGCAGATCGGCGCTGAGCAGCTCGTTGATATAGGCGGCCGACAGCTCGCGGTTCGGCGCGCCATCGACAAGGCACACCCCTGACGGCATGACGAAAATGCCCTCCTCGGGGGCCGCAAGATCGATCGGCGAGCCGGCATCGCGCCGCGGCAGCGCGAAGGACGAGAAATTGCCCGGCAGCATGGTGATCTCGCCCTGTTCCAGAAGATTGAACGCCTGCGGCATCTGCGTGTAGACGCTCAGCAGGTTGTCGCGCAGTTCGCCCAGCTTGTCGAACGCGGCGTCGATTTCGTATTGCGCCGCGTCGAAGGGTTGGCCGGTGGCCATCATGGCGGCGATGAACAGCGTCCACATGCCCTCGGTGTTCTGCAGCGACGGGATGATGACGCGGCCTGCGGCCTCGGGCGACCACAGCGCTTCCCAGCTGTCCACCCCGTCCAGCATGTCGGTGTTGTAGGCGACGCCGGCCCAGGGCTGGGCGTAGTTCGCCCACATCCCGTCCAGATGGATCGCGCCCTCGCGCAGTTCGCTCAGGCTGGGCACCATTTCCGGGGTGAGGGGGTCCAGCAGGCCCTCGTCGACCGCCTGCAGCATCACCGGGTCGTCCATCTGGATCACCGACAGATACTGGTTGCCGCGGTTGGCGACCATCTTTTCCAGGTTCACGGCCGAGCGCGTGCCCTCGAAGACCACCTCGGCGCCGATCGCCTCGCGCATGTGGGGCACGACGATGGCTTCCATCCAGTTGGTGTGGCTGGCCGCGCAGCCGATCACCAGCTGGTTCGATTGCGCGCGGACGATCGCGGGGGTCGCCAGCGCGGCGGCGGCCCCGGCGGTGGTCTTCAGCAGCGAGCGGCGGGTCAGCTTGGGCATGTCATGTCCTCTCGGTCAGGGTGACGGTTGGGTCCAGAAATGGCATTCCATCTGCACGCAACCGCGTGACGGGCGAGAATCACACCCCGGATCGCCGCGCGCCGGGTGATTTTCGGGGAATGGCACAAAATATGGGCAGAAAAACCGCCGCGATGCTGCGGAACGGGCATCAAATGGGCGGGGCGGGGCGGGGGGGCGGGTCGCGTGCGGCGCTCAGGCCGTCGCGCGCGAGGCGACAGAGGCCGAGGCGTCCTCGGACAGGGCCCGCGCCAGGGTCTCTCCGGTGTGGCGCAGATGCGCGGTCCAGGCCTGCGCCGCTGCATCGGGATCGCGCGCGCGCAGCGCCGCCATGAGCGCTTCGTGCTCCGCGACCGACTGGCGCCAGCGCTCGGGGCTCATGATCGCCATATAGCGCCCGCGCCGCGCCCGCAGCATCAGCCGACCATGTGTCTCGGCCAGGTCCGGATTGCCGCAGGCGGCGACGATCAGATCATGGATCGCGCTGTTGATGCCGAAATAAGGGTCGATCTGCGATCGGTTGTAGTGAAACACCATCTTGTCGTGCAGGTCTTCAAGCTGCGCGAGCGTCTGATCCGGGATGGTTTCGGCAAGCCGCCGCGCCGCCAGCCCCTCGAGCGCGGCGATCACGTCGAACAGGCGCAGCGCCTCGTCCGGCGCAAAGCCCGTCACTTCGGCCCCCCGATGGCGCGAGAGGGACACCAGCCCGTCGCGCTCCAGCAGCTTGAGCCCCTCGCGGACAGGGGTGCGGGAGACGTTGAGTTCGGCCGAAAGCTGGCGCTCGACGATCCTGTCGCCGGGCCTGAGTTGTCCGGTGACGATGGCGTCGCGCAGGTGATGAACCACGGCGAGCGCCATTGCGTGCTTGCTCGAAGACGCTTCAGAGCCCGAGGTCGCGGGCAAGGGGCCGGGGCGGGGTGGCGCCGTCATGGCGAAAGGCGGTTCCTTGTCGAAATGGAATGCCATAATGTGGTGCGGACGACCCTGCGTCGTCAACCCCCGCTGCCCTCATGCCTGGAACGGAGTTGCTGATGTCCTGCCCTGTCACGAACTCTCGGGGCTGCTGCTGGTGGCCCATGTGCTCGATGCACCCGACATGACGATCTTGCACCCCCTGGGGGACGCGCACGCCTTCGTCGGGGCCGCGCCATGCCGGTGACGCTGGTGAACCCGAACACGTCGGCGCGAACCACCACCGAGATGGTCCGGATCGCGCGCGCTGCATGCCCTGCGCTGCAGGTGTCGGGGCTGACCGCGCCCTTCGGTGC
>PUOA01000057.1 GCA_003551925.1 Paracoccaceae bacterium | reverse complement strand
TCCTGCCGATCGAGATCGCACCCGAAGACGCGGGCGCCCCGATCACGCTCGACGCCGCTGCGGTGCTGGGGGTGTGCAAGGATATCTGCATCCCGGTCGATCTGCACCTGCGCGGCACGCTTGGCGCGCCGGGCAGCCACGACCCGCTGATCGAGGCATCGCTTGCGCGGACACCGCGGCCGGCGCGCGATTCGGGCCTGCGCGACATCCGCTGCACGCTGACCCCCGATGAGCGCGGCGGGCTGCGGCTGGCGGTCGAGCTCGACATGCCGTCGCTGGGCCCGTCGGAGCGCCTGGTGATCGAGGCTCCGGGGCGAGACATCCGCGCCCGCGCTCTGGGCAGCACGCGCAACGGCAGCACCCTGCGCGGCGAGGCGCTGCTGCGCGAGCGCGGCGGCGCAGCGCCCGCGGCGCTGGACCGCTCGCGCCTGCGCATGACGGTGCTGAGCGACGCCGGCGCGGTCGAGCATCGGGGCTGCGCGCTGGAGCGTTGAGCGCGCCGCAGGCTTGCCTGCCCGCGCCCGGTGACTACGTCCCCCCCCAGACGCCAGAACAGCCCCGAAAGGAGCTCCGATGCCGGTAACCCGCGCCGACCCGTCCGTGAACGTTCTGGGCGAACCGCTCGAACCCTGCTCGACCGCGCCGATGACCGGCTTCTTCCGCAACGGCGCCTGCGACACCTGCGCCGAGGATCGCGGCAGCCATACCGTCTGCGCCGAGATGACCGAGGAATTCCTCGCCTACTCGAAGTATCTGGGCAACGACCTGAGCACGCCGCGCCCGGAATACGCCTTCCCGGGCCTGAAACCGGGCGATCACTGGTGCCTGTGCGCCGCCCGCTTCGTGCAGGCCTATCACGAGGGCGTCGCGCCCAGGATCCGGCTCAGGGCAACGCATCGGCGCGCGCTCGAGATCGTGCCGCTGGAAATCCTGCACGAACTGGCCGTCGATACCGAAACCGATACGGACTGAGTGCGCGCCCGCGCTGACATGCGACAAAGCGCTTGCACATCCCCCCTGCGCCGGGCTAAGGCGCTTCGAGCGTCGGAGTGTAGCTCAGCCTGGTAGAGCACTGTCTTCGGGAGGCAGGGGCCGGAGGTTCGAATCCTCTCACTCCGACCAAATGTCCAGCACGACAAGCAGCACCGCACCGGGCCCTGCCGGGCCGCGTTTCCGTGCGGCTGCACCCCCCCCCAGCGCCGCCCAGAACGAGAAGCCCCGGCTGCGCGGACGGGCGCGGCCGTGCGCGCGCCTCGGCGCAGGGGCTGGCCGACCGTGTCACCGCGGACCGCCCCGCCGAACCCCATGCCGATCTGGCCACGCTGATCGAAACCGGCGCGGCCGGTCTCGGCCTCGTGCTGCAAGCCGCGGCGGCGCGACGGGCAAGACTGTTCCGACACGCGACATCGGTCGGCAAAATCAGGCATCCGGCACCCATCCAGCAGCCGATCGGCGCTTTCGAGAGCTCCGCGGCAAGATCGCGCAGCAGTGCATGAGGATGCGCGCGGTGGCGCCATTGGTTCCACCACGCGCCCCGCCCGGGCGCGCGGAAACCGCTTGCTCCGCCGCCATCGTCACGCGATTGTCCCGGCGCCCGAAGGCCGGTCGCAGCGTGTCCGGATGGCCGTCAGAACAGCGTGAAATCCAGCGGCGCATGAACAACAAGCATATCAGGATCTATCTGCCCCTGACGGTCTTCATCATGGTGGCGCTGTCGGTGGGCGCCGTGAAGGAACTGACGCATGTTCACCAGTTCCGGACCCTCGTCAGCGCCGTGTCCGATGGCGTGGCCAGAACTGTTCCGGGGTATGTTCAGGGCACGCGGCGCGAACGCCGCTCGCGCAAGGGCGGCTATCGCAACACCGTGTTCGTCGATTACGCAACCCCGGACGCGCGCCTGACACTGAAAACGACCGTCGATAACGAGATGCACACGCGCCTTTATCCCGGAAAGAGGGTGGTGGTGACCTATCACCCGGACAATCCGCGCATCGCCGTCATGGAAGGAGCGCATGACATGCTGGGCTGGGGCAGACGGCTGGCGATCCTGTTCATGGCCGCGGGGCTGGTGATCTGTGCGCAGCTGATCATCTACTGGGTCTTCAGCCCGGTCCGCAGGCTGTCCCGCGACATGTCCCAGAGGCTTGGTTAGATGTCGGGTTTCTGGGGTCATCTGCTCTATTGGGTCATTGTGCTTGTCCTTGCCGCGATCCTGTTCGGCTTTCTGCTTGTCTTGCAGGACATTCGGCAGAAATTCCGCATCGTCCGGGCGCCCGGAAAGGCGGCGCCGGACAGCGCAGAGCCGTTCTGCTGCGTGGTCGATGTCGAATTGCGCGGCGCGCCCGTTGTGTCACCGCTGATGCAACTGCCATGCCTTCACTATTCGAGCATGGTCATGACGCATTACACCAGAACTGCGCGCCGCATCCATCTCGAGACCAGCGCGCAGGCGGATTATCTGCTGAGGCTTGGCGACCGGCGGGTCCTGCCGCCCGATCATACGTTCGCCACATACATTCAGCCGGCATACCAGTTCCACAAGAAATGGCTTGCGCGCAGCCTGCCCGTAAAGCTGGAGCAGAGGCTGCGGCACCTGGATCTGGACGAGGGTTTCTGGAAGGGCCAGCGCAGCACCGCGATCGACTTCGATGAAGGCGTGTTGCCGGTGACGAACCAGCTCTGGGTTTATGGCCGCCTGCAACCGGACGGTGCGGACAGCGACACACTTCGTCTGGTGGGCGGGGCCGAGGGTCACAAGCCTGTCGTCGCCTTGTCGCACGCGGATCTGAAGCATTGGAGCCGCTACGCATTGATCAGCCATGTCAGCGGCACAATCGGTTTCGCGTTCCTTGCGGTGGTGGCGGCGTATGTCCTCAGATGACCGGCGGTGACGCAGGGTCGGGCGCCCGCAATGGCGCGGGGTTTGTCGCAGACCTCGGACCGGCCGCCCGGGGGCGGCCGGTCGTGATGGCACTGCCTGCGGATCAGTCGCAGGTCCAGTAATAGCGCGAGAAGTCGAATTCCACGCTCTGCATGGGCACCCATTCGAAGCCTTCGAGGCAGACATGGGCGGCGTGGCGCTGTTGCTGTGCCAGCATCCAGATCGAGCGCTGATCTTCGACCAGCTTGTTGAAGACCTCCTGATAGAGCGCATTGCGCGCGTCCGGATCGGTTTCGGCGCGGGTTGCGTCGATCAGCGCATCCACCTCGGGGTCATTGACCCAGTCCATCGACGCCCATGTGCCGGCCGAGGCCGAGTGATACTGGACGAAGAACACCGAATCCGGCGACGGATAGGTGGGGCCGTAGAACACCTGGCTGAAATGGGGCGTGGTATCGACCGATGTTGCCAGCTCGGTCACGCGGTTCCACGGCTCGGGCTGGATCGTCACCGAAAACCCGATGGCTTCCAGATTGGCGGTCAGCAGCAGCGCGATCTCTTCCTGGAACGCGGTGTTGGCGACATGGGTGTGGATCAGCTCGATCGGCGAGCCGTCGAAATAACGCGACTGCTCCAGTTCCGCGCGCGCGGCGTCGAGGTCGAACACCGGCGCCGCGGCGTCCTCGGGGACGGCATCGGCGAAGGCGTCGGCCAGCGGGCCGCGCATGACGCCGCCGGGGATGATCACGTCGCGGATGGTGTCGTAATCCGTGGCCAGCGCGATGGCCCGGCGGATATGGATGTCGTCGGTCGGCGCGCGCTGGTTGTTGATCTTGAGGTAGTAGCCCGTCGCCGTCGAGGCCTCGATCAGGCGGTAATCGTCCTGCGCGGCGATGCCGTCGAAGGTTTCGGAGGACTGGTATTGCGACGACAGCCCCAGCTCACCACGCCGCGCCAGCGCCCGCACGGTGGATTCGTCGCGCGTCACCACCAGGCGCACGGCATCGATGGGCCGTTCGTCGGGCCAGCCGCCGTGATAGGCTTCGTTGCGCGCGATGTTCATTTCCGACCCGCGCGACCAGCTGGCCAGCGTGTAGGGGCCTGCGCCTTCGGGGGTTTCGGCCAGATGCGCCTCGCCCCAGGGGTCATCGTCGGATGTCGGCACCGCGGATTCGTTGACCACGAACAGCAGCGGCGTGACCGAAATGAAGGGCGCGAACACCTCGGTCAGCGTGATCTCGACCGTCAGATCATCGACCGCGCGCACCGCGTCGGGATCGACCACGCCTTCGAACAGATGGCTCGCGCCCTGGCCCAGCGCCAGCAGGCGCTGCAGCGAGAACACCACGTCCGAGGCCTGCACCGCGCTGCCATCGGTGAAGGTGGCGCCTTCCTTCAGCGTGAAGGTATAGGTCAGGCCGTCGTCGGAGATTTCCCAGCTTTCGGCAAGCTGCGGGACCACGTTTCCGTCGCCGTCCACCGTGGTCAGCGCGTCATACAGGTTCACCGCCGCCATGTATTCGGTGTAGTCGGTGACCTTCGCCGGGTCGATGGTGCCGATGATCTGGACCATGTTCACGGTGATCGACACCGGATCCTGGGCAAGCGCGGGCAACGCGCCGGGCAAGGCCAGCGCGCCGGCCAGCGCGGTTGCGGTCAGCAGTCGGGTCTTCATGTCGTAACCTCCATGTTGAGTGGTTTTTCTTCGGGTGTGCGCCCGCTCACAAGCTCTTCGAGCGGGCGAAACGCGTGGTCGTAGCCGAAATACCCCGGCCCGGCGAGCGCGAGCCCCCCGGCGCTGCGCCATTGCGGATCGGCAGGCAGCCCGATCAGGCGGATGCCCAGCCCGAAGCGCAGGCTTTCGGTGGTCACCGGCAGCCCGCCATCGGCATCGAGCGCGCAGAT
>PUOA01000300.1 GCA_003551925.1 Paracoccaceae bacterium | reverse complement strand
GCTGCCGCCGTCGGAACGCCGCCGGGAGCCTGCGCTGCCCGCATACACCGGCGGCTACAACGGACCCTATCTCGAGCTTGCCCGCCAGGCCGCGCGGCGCCATGCGCTCCCCGAGGATCTGTTCCTTCGGCTGGTGGCGCAGGAAAGCCGCTGGAATTCCGCGGCGGTGTCGTCCAAGGGCGCGCTGGGGCTGGCGCAGCTGATGCCGGGGACGGCGCAGCTGCTGGGCGTCGATCCGATGGACCCGGCGCAGAACCTCGAGGGCGGCGCGCGCTATCTGCGCATGATGTATGACCGCTTCGGCGACTGGGAACTGGCGCTGGCCGCCTACAATGCCGGACCGGGGGCGGTGGACGCGCATGGCGGCATTCCGCCATTTCAGGAGACGCGCCACTATGTGCGGGTGATCCTGGGCTCGGGCTGAGCGCGCCCTTCAGGCCGCGGGGCGGGCGAAGGTCATGTGCACCACGTCGCAGCTGCCCGCGCGGAAGGCGCCGGCGCAGGATGTCAGATAGTATTCCCACATCCGCCGGAAGCGGTCATCATAGCCCAGTGCGGCGATTTCGGACCAGCGCTCGTTGAAGCGTTCGTTCCAGCGTCGCAGCGTCTGGCTGTAGCTGTCGGCAAAGCCCATCGTGTCGATCAGCCCCAGCCCCACCTGCGCGGCCTGCGCGCGCAACGGGCCGACCGCACCCAGCATGCCGCCCGGAAAGATGTATTTCTGGATGAAATCGACGTGCCGGCGGTAGGCGTCGAAGCGGTCATCGGGGACGGTGATGACCTGCAGCGCGGCCCGCGCGCCGGGTTTCAGCCGGTCGTGCAGCGTGCGGAAATAGACCGGCCAGTAGCGTTCGCCCACCGCCTCGAACATCTCGATCGAGGCGATGGCGTCATACTGGCCGCGTTCGTCGCGGTAGTCGCGCATGACGATCTCGACCCGGTCCTGCAGCCCCGCGGCGCGCATCCGCGCGTTCGCGTAGTCGTGCTGCGCCTGGCTGATGGTCAGACCCGTCACGCGCAGCCCGCGTTCACGCGCGGCGTATTCGGCAAAGCCGCCCCAGCCGCAGCCGATTTCCAGCACATGATCGCCCGGCGCCACCTGCATCCGGTCGATCAGTGCGGCGTATTTCTGCTCCTGCGCGCGTTCGAGCGATTCCTGCCCCGACACGAACAGCCCCGAGGAGTAGGTCATCGTGTCATCGAGCCACAGCCGGTAGAAGTCATTGCCCAGATCGTAGTGATGCGCGATGTTGCGCCGCGCCTGGCGTTTCGAGTTCGATCGCAGCCAGTGGCGCAGCCGCTCGAAGGCGCGCACCAGCCGCATCGGCAGCACCTCGTCATAGACCGAGGGGTTATCGTCGTTGATCAGGTCCATGAAGGCCTGCAGGTCGGGGGTGCTCCACCAGCCTTCCATATAGGCTTCGGAAAAGCCGACATCGCCGTCGCGCACCAGCCGCGCGAACAGGTCGGGGTTGTGGACGCTGACCTCGGCGACATGGCCGGGTGCGGCCCCTTCGGCGCGGAACCGCCGCCCGTCCGGCAGCGTCACATCCAGCCGCCCGCGGTTGAGCGCCTGGGCCATGCGGAACGCGTTGGCGAAGTAGCGCGGCAGTCCGGCCTGCCCGTCGGTGCTGGTGAAGATCGTCATGTCATATCCTGCTGAGAGGCACGTGCGCGCGGTGCAGTCTGGCGCAGCCTTGCGCCGAGGTGAAGGCCCTGCCGCCACGTCATGCCGAAGCCTTGTGCGCGTCATAGGCGGCCAGCGCGCGCTTGCGCCCGCGGGCCAGATCGATGAGCGGGGCGGGCGGGCGCGCGTCGGGGCGCAGGCCCCAGCTGCGCGGGATCGCGTCGAAGAAGGCCAGCGCTTCCGCGGCGGGGCGTTTGCGTCCCTCGGCGAGGAAGCGGTCGCGATATGCGCGGTCGGGGTCGAAGCGCTTGGCCTGCAGATCGGGGTTGAACACCCGGAAATAGGGCGCGGCATCGGGGCCCGAGCCCGCGACCCACTGCCAGCCCATCGCATTCGAGGCCGGGTCCCAGTCGATCAGGCACTCGGCGAACCATTCCAGCCCCACGCGCCAATGCACCAGCAGGTGCTTGGTCAGATACGACGCGGTGATCATCCGCGCGCGGTTGTGCATGGTGCCGGTGACGTAAAGCTCGCGCATCGCGGCGTCGACCAGCTCGACCCCGGTGCGGCCCTGTTTCCAGCGCAGCACCGCGTCGCTGTCGGCGTCGTCGTCCCAGCCGAAGCCGTCCCAGTCCGAGCGCCAGTTCGCGCGCTCCATGTCGGGGTGGTGGTAGAACAGGTGCCAGGCGAATTCGCGCCACACCAGTTCCTGCAGGAAGGTCTCGGCCCCCGGCGCGCCCTCTTCCAGCGCGCGCTGCCCCGCCGCCCAGACCGTGCGCGGGCCGATCTCGCCCCAGGTCAGGTTCTCGGACAGCCGCGAGGTCGCGTCTGCCGCCGGGATGTCGCGGCGGTCCTTGTAGGCTGCCACGCGGCTGTCGATGAAACGGCGCAGGCGCAGCGCGGCCTCGTGTTCGCCGACGCAGGTGTGCAGCTGCACCACCGCCGCGCCGCGGTCTAGCCCCGCGTCCAGCCGCCAGTCCTGCAACCGGTCGCTTTCGGGCCAGTTGTCGGGGGCGTGCAGCTTCGACGGGGCGCGGCAGGGCGCGCCGGGGTCGCGGCCGCGCACCGCGCGCCAGTAGGGGGTGTAGACCTTGTAGACGCCGCCGTCGTTCTTTTCGACCGTCCAGGGCTCGAACAGCAGGTGGCCGGGGAAGCTGCGCGCCTCGATGCCCCTGTCACGCAAGGCGGACTTCACCGCGGTGTCGCGTGCGCGCGCGGGGCCGGTGTATTGGCGGCCCCACCAGACGGCGGTGGCGCCGGTGTCCTCGATCAGCCGCTGCAGGGTCGCCTTCGCGTCCCCACGCCGCAGGATCAGCCGCGATCCGGCCTCGGCCAGCGCCTGACCGAACGCTTCCAGCCCCAGCCCGAGGCGGAACCGGGGTGCCGCCCCCATGGCTTCGGCCTGGTCGTCGAGGATGACCGCCGGAACCAGCGGCCGCCCCGTGGCTGCGGCGGCCGCCAGCATCGGGTTGTCGGACAGCCGCAGGTCGCGGCGGAACCACAGGATGATCGGCGCAGTGTCAGACATGAGTCCCGAGGGTGTCAGCTTTCCAGCACCTGATCTAGCGCCCCGCGCAGGCGGTCAAGCTCCGCCGGTGTGGTGTAGTGGACGAAGGACAGCCGCAGCACGCCGTGGCTCGGGTCCACCCCCAGCGCGCGGAGCGCGCGGTCGGCGTAGAAGCTGCCGCCCCCCGCCATGATGCCGTGCGCCGCCAGCGCGCGCGCCAGATCGCCACCCGTGCGCGACCTGTGCACCAGCGCCACGGTGGGCGCGCGGCGGTCGGCATCGCGCGGGCCCAGCAGCCGCAGGTCGTTGCGCCCGGCCAGATGGTCCAGCAGCGGCTCCAAGAGCGCGGTTTCATGCGCGCGCATCATGTCATGCACCGCGCGGGCGCGGGCGGCGGGCGGCGCGTCGCTCGGCATGTGCGCGGCATACAGCGCGTCGATATAGTCGGCGATGCCCGCGCAGGCGGCGACCTGCGCGTGGTCGGGTCCGGCGGGGGTAAAGCGCTTCCACGGGGCAGCTGCGTTGAAGTAATGCGCCTGGTTGGGCAGGTCTTCGGCCAGATCGGGAGCCATCACCATGATGCCCTGATGCGGGCCATAGGTCTTGTATGTCGAGAACAGGTAGATATCGACCCCCAGCGCGCCCAGATCGGGCAGCCCGTGCGGGGCGTAGGACACCCCGTCGACGCAGGACCGAGCGCCCGCATCGCGGATCTGCGCGCAGAGGTCGGCCACCGGGTTGATCTCGCCCACCACGTTCGAGCAGTGCGGGAACGCCACCAGCCGCACGCGATTGTCGAGCAGCCGCTCCAGCCCGGTGCGGTCCAGATGGCCGGTGACGGGGTCCATGCGCCACTCGCGGATCTCGATTCCGCGCGCGGCCAGCCGCCGCCAGGGGCCGGAATTCGCCTCATGGTCCTGATCGGTGACGATGACCGCGTCACCGGGCGACAGCATTTCGGCGAAGGCTTGCGCCAGGACATAGGTGTTGGCGGTGGTCGACGGCCCGAAGCTGAGCGTCTCGGGCGCCACCCCCATCAGCGCGGCGAGGCGGCTGCGCGCCTCGTCCATCTCGTCGCCCGCGGCGATGCTGGCGGGGTAGGCGCCGTAGGGCTGGACCTTGCGCGCGTGATAGAAGCGCGTCAGCCGCGCGATCACCGGCGCGCAGGCATACGAGCCCCCGGCGTTTTCGAAAAACGCCTGACCGCCAAGCGCCGGCTCGGCGAAGGCCGGGAACTGCGCGCGGACATGGTCGATGTCCAGCGGGGGCACGGGGTCGGTGGCGGGCATGGAAATCCTGCGCTCGGGCTGCGTCGCGCGCACTCTGCGCGAGGCCGCGCGGGGGATGCAACCCCGATGGCGCGCGCGACCGCTCCGGTTGGGCCGGCGTGTCCCGCGCGGCACGGGGCGTGGCGCCCTGCTCCGGTGGGGGGGGCGCCGGTCGGTCCGCGATCGCCACGCGGGCACCGGAACGCGTGACCTCGAGCCAGCGCGGGCTGCCACATGGCGGCCGCTCGGGCGTGAGCCCCGGTCCCGCGCGGCGTGCCCCGCGACCGTGAGAGGATGGAGAGCGCTGCCCGCGCGCGACCCGCCCGTCGCGGATGGAGCGCGGGGGGTGGGGGGGGGAGGGGCGTCGGTTCGCCGCGCGCGCGCCCCGCAGCGCGCAGCGGCGCCCGGTCTGGCGCGACAGCTGTTGACGAGCGCCGGTGCGTGTGGCCGCCTACGCCTACGCCTACGCCTACGCCTACGCCTACGCCTACGCCTACGCCTACGCCTACGCCTACG
>PUOA01000131.1 GCA_003551925.1 Paracoccaceae bacterium | reverse complement strand
CCCGCCGATGCCGGGTTGGGGTTGGTGGTGCAGGCGATGGCGTCGGGGTTCGGGACGGGCGAGAGCGGCGCCGGCGTGATCCAGTTCATCGACGCCGACACCGGCGAGCGCCGCGTGACCGGGCGCTACAAGGCGCAGGGGCAGGGGCGCGAGGCGCTCGAGAACGGCAAGGACACGCTCTATCTGGCGCGCGACACCCGCGGCGCGTCGCTGGAGGACCGCTGCCCCGAGGCTTTCGCCCGGCTGGTGGGGTTCGGCGAGACCGCGCGCGTCAGGCTGCGCGACGAGATGCAGATCGAGTTCACGCTCGACGATGGCGGCGTGGCGGTGCTGGACGCGGTGCCGGTGGCGCGCTCGAGCCGCGCGGCGGTGCGCGTGGCGGTGGCGCTGGCCGAGGACGGTATCCTGAGCCGCGACGAGGCGCTGATGCGCGTGCCGCCGCGCACCGTGGCCGATCTGCTGCACCGGCAGGTCGACCCGCGCGCGCGCCGCGACGTGCTGGCCCGCGGCATCGCCGCCAGCCCCGGCGCGGCGCGCGGGCGGATCGTGTTCGACAGCTCGGCCGCGCAGGCCAGCGCCTCGCGCGATGAGCCCTGCATCCTGGTGCGCCGCGAGACCACCCCCGAGGACATCCGCGGCATGCACGCCGCGCTGGGCGTGCTGACCGAACGCGGCGGGATGACCAGCCATGCGGCGGTGATCGGGCGGGGCCTCGGGCTGCCCTGCGTGGTGGGCGCGTCCGAGCTGCGGGTCGACGCGCGGGCCCGCACGCTGAGCGCCGGCGGGCGCGTGCTGCGCGAGGGCGACGAGGTGACGCTGGACGGCACCACCGGCGAGGTGCTGCTGGGCGAGGTGGGGCTGCTGGAGCCCGCGCTCGATGACGGGTTCCGCACGCTCCTGGCCTGGGCCGACGCGCGGCGCGACATCGGCGTGCGTGCCAACGCCGACACCCCGGCGGACGCGCGCATCGCGCATGAGTTCGAGGCCGAGGGCGTGGGCCTGTGCCGCACCGAGCACATGCTGTTCGAGGATGACCGCCTGCTTGTCATGCGCGAGATGATCTTCGCCGACACCCCCACCGACCGCGCCGCTGCGCTCGAGCGCCTGCTGCCCATGCAGCGCGAGGATTTCGAGCGGCTGTTCGAGATCATGCGCGGCAAGCCCGTCTGCATCCGGCTGTTCGACCCGCCGCTGCACGAATTCCTGCCCCACACGCGCGAGGGGATGCGCGGGCTCGCCGATGCGCTGGACCGGCCGCTGTCGGAAATCACCCGTCGCGCCGAGGCGCTGGCCGAATACAACCCCATGCTGGGGATGCGCGGTGTCCGGCTGGGGCTGACCGAACCCGCGATCTACGACATGCAGGCCCGCGCGATCTTCGAGGCCGCGGCCAGGGTGGAACGCGACACCGGCACCCCGGTGGTGCCCGAGATCATGATCCCGCTGGTCTCGGCGCGTCGCGAGGTCGAGATGGTGCGCGCGCGGATGGAGGCGGTCTGCGCCACCGTGCGCAACGAGACCGGCGCCGATGTGCACTACCGGCTGGGGGTGATGGTCGAAACCCCGCGCGCGGCGCTGCGCGCGGCCGAGATCGCGCAGCATGTGTCGTTCCTGTCCTTCGGGACCAATGACCTGACGCAGATGGCCTATGGCCTGTCGCGCGACGATGCCGGGCGGTTCATGTCCGACTATGTCCGGCTGGGCATCTTCGACGAGGACCCGTTTCAGGTGATCGATGCCGAGGGCGTGGGCGAACTGCTGCTGATCGGCGCGCAGCGCGGGCGGCGCGCGAAGCCCGACATCACCATCTCGGTGTGCGGCGAACATGGCGGCGATCCGGGCTCGATCGCGTTCTGCCGCGCGGCGGGATTCGCCTATGTCTCGTGCTCGCCGTTCCGGGTGCCGGTGGCGCGGCTGGCGGCGGCGCAACTGGCCATCGCCGAGGCCCGGGGCGCCGCCTGAGGCCGACGCGCCCGGCACCCGCAAGCCCGTCATCGGCGGGTTCTTGCGCATGACAGCGACACCTGCGTGTCGCAAACTGGACGTTAACCGCTTTCAGGCGTAAATGCTTGCCCGAGCGCAGGTGCACGGGCAGGGCGTTGTCCGGCTCAGCTTGCGCGCGCAGTGCGCCAGCCGAACGATGCCAGATCGGGTTGGACGCGCCATGGCTGGCCGGACGATCCGCATCCGCGTCCCGTCCGCCAACCCTGGCGCAGGAACCGAGGGACACGACATGCGAACGAAGCTGAAGCGACCGGTCACCGGTTTTCTGGGGATGTGCCTTGCGCTTGTCACCGCCGCCGCGGTGCAGGCAGGCGACGGTCCCGACGCGCAGATGGTGCGGCTCATGTCGCTCGAGCGGGACGGGATGAACAACATCGCGGCGCAGCAGGTCTCGCGGCTCACGCAGCCTTCGGCGGCGCGCGGCGACGAGGCCGCGCCGGTGCCGGTCCGGTTCGATGCGGACTGGCTGCTGCGCAACGTCGCCGCACCTGCCGAGCCGCCGCAGGAGCTGCAGTGTCTGACCACCGCGCTCTACCACGAGGCGCGCGGCGAAAGTATCCAGGGCCAGTTCGCGGTCGCCGAAGTGATCCTGAACCGGGTCGATTCGCCCGAATTCCCCAACAGCGTCTGCGGCGTGGTCAACCAGGGCGCGCAGGGGGCCAATGGCGGGCGGTGCCAGTTCAGCTTCGCCTGCGACGGCAACCCGACGGCGATGCACGAGGCCACCGCACGCCAGATCGCGGCACGGATCGCTTACGTGATGGTGGGCGGCGCACCGCGACAGCTCACCGAAGGGGCGACGCATTTCCACACCCGCTGGGTCTCGCCGCGCTGGTCGCGCGTGTATGAGCGCACCACCCGGATCGGCTCGCACATCTTCTATCGCGGCGCCAATACCTGAGGCGGCGCCGCGCGCCGGCCTTGCGAATGTCGCCGCTGGCCTTCGGCGTGCCGGCTGCGGGCTGGGCAGTTCCCTCGTTTGCGTGTATCGGGAAGCGCAACCAGCACGGGGCCGGCCATGAGCGACATCCACCTTGCCTTCGCGCATCCGGTCGAGCGGGCCGAGGCCACCGCACCGGCCGACCCGCGCGACCGCATCAGCCTGCGCGACCACATCGTCACCGCCGATATCGGGGCGTTCCAGTCCGAGCGTGGTGCCCCGCAGCGATTGTGCTTCAATGTGGTGGTCGAAACGCGCCCCCATCCCGCGCCGCTTGACGATGACGTGGACCGGATCCTGTCCTATGACCGGATCACCGAGGCGATCGCCGCCGAACTGGCGGCCGAGCGGCTGAACCTGCTGGAAACACTGGCCGAGCGCGTGGCCGAGCGGCTGCTGCGCGAGCCGCCGGCGATGCGCGCCTTCGTGCGGATCGAAAAGCTCGATCGTGGCCCCGGCGCGCTGGGGGTCGAGATCGTGCGCACCCGCGCCGCGGCGCCGCTGCGCGCTGTGGATGCGCGCGGGCTCGAGGCCGATGTGCACCCGCTGGTGGTGTATCTCGACAACGACGCCATCGCCGCGCCCGACCTGTCCGCGCGGCTGGATGCGCTGTTGGCGGGTGGCGCGCCGGTGGTGCTGTGCGTCGGGCTGCCGCCCGGCGCGCGCCCGCAGGCCGGCCCCGCCGAGGTGCAGCGCCGCATCGACCTGCTGGCGATCGAGCAGAACGCCTGGCGGCTGGCGGCGCGCGACCGGCGCTGTCTGGTGGTCCAGAGCCGGACCGAGATCGACTGGGCGCTGCGCCACGACCAGCCCATCGTCTGGGCGCCGTCGAAGCTGGTGCTGGATGCCATCGACGGCCCCTCGGGCGAGCGGATCGACGCGGTGGCGCTGGCGATCTGGCTGGCCGAGCTGCTGGCCGCACGGCGGATCATGCTGCCTGCCGGCACCACCGCCTGGGCCTCGAGCCGCGTGCCGGTGGACCTGCATGACGGCTGACAAGGCGGCTGAGGGCGCGCCGCGCGGGTATCTGCTGGCGCGCGCGCAGACCGGCTGGCCGCGCCCCGCCGCCGCGCGCCCGCTGGCCGGTAGCGCGCATGTCTGGTGGGCCGACGCGCTGCGCCTGTCGCGCGACGGCCCGTCGAAGCTCGTCGATCCGGACACTCCGCTCAGCGACCTGCTCAGCGCCCCGCGCCCGATCCTGCCCGGATTGCCCACCGACCGGCCGCTGGTGATGGGCATCGTCAACGTCACGCCCGACAGCTTTTCGGACGGGGGCGAGGCGTATGGCGTCGCGGCAGCGCTGGCGCGCGCGCGCGCGATAGTCGATGATGGCGCGGACCTCCTCGACATCGGCGGCGAATCGACGCGCCCCGGTGCCGATGAGGTCCCGGTCGCGGAGGAAATCGCCCGCATCCGCCCGGTGATCGCCGCCATCCGGGACGCCGGGATCGCCGCGCCGATCTCGATCGACACGCGCAAGGCGGCGGTGGCGGCGGCGGCGCTGGCGGCGGGTGCGGAGATGGTCAACGACGTCTCGGCGCTGGGCTTCGATCCGGAACTGGCGCCGCTGGTGGCTGACGCTGACGTGCCGCTGTGCCTGATGCACGCGCAGGGCGCGCCAAAGACGATGCAGGACGACCCCCGTTATGGCGATGTGCTGCTGGACGTGTTCGACGCGCTTGCCGCGCGCATGGACGCGGCGCAGGCGCAGGGGATCGCGCGCAGCCGGCTGATCGTGGACCCGGGCATCGGCTTCGGCAAGACCCAGGCGCACAATCTGGCGCTGTTGCGCGGGCTGGCGCTGTTTCATGCGCTGGGCGCACCGGTGCTGCTGGGGGCCTCGCGCAAGCGGTTCATCGGTGCGATCGGCGCGGCGGGCGAGGGCGCCGCCCGGATGCCCGGCTCGGTGGCGGTGGCGCTGCATGCGGCGGCGCAGGGCGCGCAGATCCTGCGCGTGCACGACGTGGGGGCCACGGTGCAGGCGCTGCGGCTGTGGCAGGCCCTGAGCGGGGCGCAGGATGGCT
>PUOA01000140.1 GCA_003551925.1 Paracoccaceae bacterium | reverse complement strand
CCGACCGCGCGCGCCCCCGGCATCGCGGCCCCACCCACCCACCCGCCCGCGCTGCCGGGGCCGCGCGCGGTCGGCGGCGGGCTCAGCCGGCAGCGACCTTCGGTGTTCCCACCGCGCCCGAGGCCGTGATCCGCGCGACCGCGTCGGCGTCGAAGCCCAGCACGTCGCGCAGCACTTCGGCGGTGTGCTCGCCCAGCAGCGGCGAGCGTGTGACCTCGACCGGGCTGTCCGACAGCTTGACCGGGCAGCCGACCGACAGATACGGGCCGCGCTCGGGGTGGTCGACCTCGACCACCGTTCCGCTGGCGCGCAGGTCGGGGTCCTCGGCCAGCTCCTTCATGCTCAGGATCGGACCGACGGGGATGCCGAGCGGGTTGCAGGTCTCCATCACCTCGAACTTGGTGCGGGTCATCGTCCAGGCCTCGATCGTGTCGAAGATCTCGTTCAGGCGTGGCAGGCGCGCGGCGGGGGTGGCGTAGTCGGGGTCGGTTTTCCACTCCGGTCTGCCGATCACGTCGCAGACATGGCCCCATGCGGCCGCCTGCGTGATGAAGTAGGTATAGGCGTCGGGGTCGCCTTCCCACCCCTTGCATTTGAGGATCCGCCCCGGCTGTCCGCCGCCCGAATCGTTGCCCGCGCGCGGTGTGGCCGCACCGAAGGGGATGCCTTCGGCGTGCTGCGAATACTCGGTCAGCGGACCGGCGGCGAGGCGCTGCTGGTCGCGCAGTTTGACCCGGCACAGGTTCAGCACGCCGTCCTGCATCGCCGCCTGCACCCGCTGCCCGCGCCCCGTGCGCTCGCGCTGGTAGAGCGCGGTGACGATGCCGAGCGCCAGATGCAGCCCGGTGCCGGAATCGCCGATCTGCGCGCCGGTGACCAGCGGGCGGCCGTCGCGCCAGCCGGTGGTCGAGGCCGAGCCGCCGGCGCATTGGGCGATGTTCTCGTAGACCTTGCACTCGGCGAAGCGGCCTGGCCCGAACCCCTTGACCGAGGCCATGATCAGCCGCGGGTTGATCGCCTGGATGCGCTCCCAGCCGAAGCCCATGCGGTCCAGCGCGCCGGGGGCGAAGTTCTCGACCAGGACGTCGCAGGTTTCGATCAGGCGGGTGAGCACCTCCTTGCCCTCGGGCGTCTTGCTGTCGAGCTCGATCGAGCGCTTGTTGTGGTTGAGCATGGTGAAATACAGGCTGTCGGCGCCGGGCTTGTCGACCAGCTGCTTGCGGGTCGCATCGCCCACGCCGGGGCGTTCGACCTTGATCACGTCGGCGCCGAACCACGCCAGCAGCTGCGTGCAGGTCGGGCCCGATTGCACATGCGTGAAATCGAGGATCTTCACCCCGTCGAGTGCCTTCATGTCATGCTCCCTTGTGTGTCGGCTGGCGGTCCGGATCGGGCCAGCTGTGGCGGATATGGTCGTGCAGGCGCAGCGTGTGCTCGCGCACCAGCCGCTCGGCGCGCGCGGCGTCGCGGGCCTGCAGTGCGTCAACGATCTCCAGATGTTCGGTGCGCGAGCGGTGCAGCCGGTCGCCTTCGCCCATGGCGCGGCGGCGCACGGCGTGCATGTGGACGAACATGTCGTCGGCGGTGCGCGCCAGCAGCGTGCAGTGCGACAGCGCGAGGATGCGCTGATGGAATGCGATGTTGGCGTCCGAATAATCGGCAAGCCCCGCCCCCGCGCCGGCGCGCTGCGCGAAGTCGCGCAGGGCGCGCAGGTCGGCGTCGCTGGCGCGTTCGGTGGCCAGCCGCGCGGCCATGCTTTCGAGCGCGGCCCACAGGATCACCATTTCCAGCACCTCGCTCAGCGACTTGCGGCGTACGAAGACGCCCCGGCGTGGAACGATGTCGACGAAGCCATCGGCCTGCAACCGGGCCAGCGCTTCGCGCAGCGGGGTGCGCGAGACGCCGAGTTGCGCTGCCAGGTCGCGTTCATCCAGCCGCAGGTCGGCGCCCTCGGCGTAGATGTCCATCGCCATGATCGCGGTGCGCAGCGCGTCGTGGATGTGGTCCTTCAGCGTCGGCGACAGCGCGAGCGGCTGCAGCCGGATGCCGCGTGTGGTCTCGGCAGGGTCTGCGCGCATGGGGGACCTCCTCACGCGCTTGGTATCTGGTATACCAGATACCTGTCAAGCGCCCGGGCAGGGGCGGATCATCCGGGCGGCGGGTCCAGAGCGTAATCGGCCAGCAGGTCGTAGACCGCCCCGTCGCGCCGCAGGGTCGAGCGGTAGAGCCCGAAGCCGCGCACCGCGAAGGGCTCCGAGCGGAACAGCGCGGCACCTGCCACCGCGCGTTCGAGCCGTGGCCGATCCTCGATCTGCTCGGGCGTGAATCGGGCGAGCGTGACATGCGGCACGAAGCGGTGCCGGGCCACGCGCAGCCCGGTGCCGCGCACCGCCTGTGCGACCTTGGCCTGCAGATGATCCAGCGCCGGCTGCGGGGAGACGCCCGCGTGCAGGTTGCGCGGACGCGCGCCGCCGAACAGGCCAAGCCCCTGAAGCTGCAGGTCGAAGCCCGGCGCGCGCAGCTCGTCGAGCGCGTGGTGCACGGCCTCCAGCTCGGGATGCGGGAGCTCGCCCAGAAACAGCAGCGTCAGGTGCATCGCCTCGGGCTCCACCCGCCGCGGCACGGGAAGCTGGTGCTGCAGCAGAACCAGCGCGCTGCGCACGGCCTCGGGGAGCGGCAGGGCGATGAAGGCGCGGATCATGGGCATGTCCTCGGGGTCAATCCTCGCGGAAGGCGCGGGCGAAGTAGTCGGTCAGCGGCCGCGTCAGATAATCGAACGGCGTTCGGTCGCGGGTGCGCATGAACGCCTCGACCGGCATGCCGGGCAGCAGCTGGCGACCATCGAGCAGCGCCAGCGCTTCGGGCTCCAGCACCAGCTCGGCGCGGTAATAGGCGGCGGCGGTGCGGTCGTCGGTGAACACGTCGGCCGATACCATCGTCACGCGGCCCAGCAGGTCGGGCATGTCGCGCGTGCCGAAGGTGGTGAAGGTCAGCGTCGCCTCCTGCCCGACATGGACGTGGTCGATATCGGACGGGTCGATCCGCGCCGCGATCAGCAGCGGCCGGTCCTGCGGCACCACGTAAAGCGCAGGCTCGGCGGCGCGCAGCACCGCGCGCGGGGTGGTGACCTGCAGCCCCAGCACCACCCCCGCGACCGGGGCGCGGATGTCCAGTCGGTCAAGCCGTTCGTGCAGCGCGGCGCGGCGTTCGCGAAGCTCGGTTTCCTCGGCTCCCAGATCGCGCAATCCGGCATGCGCATCCTCGCGGCGCTGGGCGCGCAGCGAGATGATCTGGGTGGAGATCTCGGTGATCTGTTCCTCGGCCTGCGCGGCGTCGGCGGCAAGCTGGCCGCGCGCACCCTCCAGCCGCGCCGCCTCGCGCTGCAGCGAGAGCACGCGCGCCGCCTGCGCCAGCCCACGATCGAGCAGCGATTGCTGGCTTTCCAGCTCCTCGCCGATCAGCTCGAGCTGTCGGGTCAAGGCCGCGCGCTGTGCCGCGATGCCGTCGATCTGGTTGCCGATCTGCGCGCGGCGCTGCTCGAGCTGGCTGACAAACTGGGCCGTGGTCTCGCGGCGCGCATCGAACAGGCCCTGCTGACCCTCCAGAAGCTCGGCGACCGGAGCGCTCGCGGCGGCGGCCAGCAACTCGTCCGGGAACGCGATCTGCTCGGCCTCGTCGCGCTCGGCCAGCAGGCGCCCGCGCCGGGCCATGAGCTCGTGCAGGCGGCCCTCGATGATCGCAAGCTCCGAGCGCAGCAGCGTATCGTCCAGCCGCATGAGCAGCTGGCCGGCCGCGACCGGCTCGCCTTCGACCACGTGAATGGCGGCGACCACACCGCCGTCGGGGTGCTGGACGACCTGGCGGTTCGCCTCGACCTCGACCTGCCCCGACGCGATCACCGCGCCGGCGATGGTGCTCATGGCAGACCAGGTGCCGAAGCCGCCCAGCAGCACCGCCAGCGCCACGGCGCCAAGGATCACGAAGCGCGTCACGGGCCACGGGCTGGTGCTCATGTGCCCGGACCTCGGGTCGCGGCCGCCGTGGCCTGCGTTCCGCCAACGATGTCGGTGTGGTTGCGCGCCACGTTGCGCAGCACCTCGTCGCGCGGGCCGAAGGCGCGCTGCTGGCCGCCGTCGAGCATCAGCAGCAGGTCGCATTCCTGAATTGCCGCGGGCCGGTGCGCCATGATGATCACGGTCGCGCCGATCGATTTCAGCCCGCGGATCGCGGCGTTGAGCGCGTTGCTGCCATCGGCATCGAGGTTCGAATTGGGCTCGTCCAGCAGCACCAGCGCAGGCGTGCCATAGAGCGCGCGCGCAAGGCCCAGCCGCTGGATCTGCCCCCCCGACAGCCGCGTGTCCAGCCCCGACACCGGCGTGTCGTAGCCCTGCGGCAGGTCGAGGATCATCTGATGCGCCCCGGCGCGCCTGGCGGCAAGGATCACCTCGTCGTCATCGGGGGCGGGGTCGAGCCGGGCGATGTTCTCGGCGATGGTGCCGTCGAACAGGGTCAGCTTCTGCGGCAGGTAGCCGATGGAGCGGCCAAGCTGCTCGGGATCGTAATGATCGACCGGCGCGCCATCCAGCAGCACGCGCCCCGACACCGGGCGCCACGCCCCGATCACCGCGCGCGCGAGCGAGGTCTTGCCTGCACCGCTGGGCCCGATCACCCCAAGCGCCTGCCCGGGCGCGAGCGCGAACGACACCCCGCGCAGCGTCAGCGTCCGCGTGCCGGGGGGCGCGACGCTGAGCCCCTGAACGTCAAGCTGGCCCTTCGGCCGCGGCAGGCGGGTGCGCGCCGCCTCGGGCGGGGCGGCGGCAAGCAGCGCGGCAAGCCCCGCCCAGCCGTCGCGCGCCCGCTGCACGGTGTCCCACTGGTTGACCGTCTGTTCGAGCGGCGCCAGCGCCCGGCCGAGGATGATCGACGCCGCGATCATCGCGCCGGGGGTCAGCTGGCCCTGAAGCACCAGCCAGGCGCCGAGGCCCAGCATCGCCGATTGCAGAAACAGCCGGAAGCTGCGCGAGAGGGTGGCGAACAGCCCGCCGCGGTCCGACGCGGCCATCATGCTGCCCAGCGCCGCTTGCCGCGCCCGCTGCCAGCGTCCGAAGCCCGCCTGCTGCATGCCCAGCCCGCGCAGGATCTCGGCCTCGCGCTGAAGCTGCTCGCCGTAGCGGTGGGCGGCCAGCTGGCGGGCATGCGCCTGCGACAGTTGTCCGCGCGTCAGGGTCTGGTTGAGCCAGGTCACCACCACCAGCACCGCCGCACCGCCCAGCGCCAGCAGCCCCAGCATCGGGTGAAAGAGCGCGATCACGAGGATGAACAGCGGCGTCCACGGCACGTCATAAAGCGCCAGGAACACCGGCGAGGCGAGGAAGCGCTGCACGGCGTCCAGATCGCCCTGTGCGCGCTGCCCCTCGGCGTCGGCGGGGGCATCGGCGCGGCGGCGCAGCGCGGCGGCAAAGACGCGCCGTTCCAGCCGGGTCTGGAACCGCGCCGACACCCGCGCCGCCAACCGTGCGCGCACATGGTCAAGCACCGCGTAGATCGCATACAGAAACACCACCAGCGCCAGCAGCGCGACCAGCGTCGCCTCGGACCGGCTGGCGAGCACCCGGTCATAGATCTGCAGCATGAACACCGGCCCGGTCAGCAGCAGCAGGTTGACGAAGACGCTGAACGCCCCGATCAGCACCAGCACCGCGCGCTGTTCGGCGCGCGCGGCGCGCAATTCGTCCGGCCCGGCTGCGGTGGGGTCTGATCGAGGGTCGGGGGGCATGGCTTCCTTTCCCGCGCCTGCACTGCGCGCGACGTTACACCCGGGATCGCCCGGGTCTCAACCACCCGTTGCGCGCCGATTTGCGGTCGCATCGGAACGGGCGCGGCGCTATCACGGGGCAGGGGGCGCGCCCGCGCAGTATCGACCACGAGGAGTAAAGACCATGTCAATCGACATCTCCGCCATCGCCGGCAAGGCCGTTCTGATCACCGGCGCAAGCCGCGGTATCGGGGCCGAGGCCGCGCGCGCCTTCGCGGCGGCCGGGGCAAAGGTGGGGGTCGCGGCGCGCGACGCGGGCGCGCTGGAGGCGCTGGCGCAGGAGACCGGCGCGCTGGCGCTGCCCTGCGATGTCGCCGACCACGCCTCGGTCGCCCGCGCGGTCGCGCGCATGGAGGCGGCGTTCGGCGGGCTGGACGTGCTGATCAACAACGCCGGCGTCATCGACCCCATCGCGCCGCTGACCGAAGCCGACCCCGAGGACTGGGCGCGGCTGATCGCGGTCAATATCAACGGTGTGTTCCACGGCATGCGCGCGGCGCTGCCCGGCATGATGGCGCGCGGCGGCGGGACGATCATCACCGTGGGATCGGGCGCGGCCTACAACCCGCTCGAAGGGTGGGGGGCGTATTGCACGTCGAAGGCCGGGGCGTTGATGCTGTCGCGCGTGGCCGATGTGGAAAGCCGCCACCGCGGGGTGCGGGTGATGAGCCTGTCGCCCGGCACCGTGGCCACCGACATGCAGCGCCGGATCCGCGACAGCCGCGTCAACCCCGTCAGCCAGCTCGACTGGTCGGCGCATGTGCCCCCGGACTGGCCGGCGCGCGCGCTGGTGTGGATGTGCACCGCCGATGCCGACGACTGGGTGGGCCGCGAGGTGTCGCTGCGCGAGCCGCTGATCCGCAAGCGGCTGGGCCTGTCGGAATGAGCCGCGCTGCATGATCGCGCTTTTCCGCGCGCGTGCAGGCCGCTAGAACCGCACGCATGAGGCGGTTTTCCACGGTCCCGGTCTGCCTGACCCTGTCGCTGATGCTGGTGCTGTCCGGCATCACATGGGCGCGCGCGCATGGCGCCGCGCCGGCGGTCGGCACCGTGGTGATCTGCGGGGCCGAGGGGGTCGTCACCCTCAGCGTCGACGCCGATGGCCGCCCGGTCGAGGCCACGCACCCCTGCCCGGACTGCGTGATCGCGGTCGCCGGGTTGGTCACTGCCCAGGGTGTGACGGCCGTGCATCCGACACGCCCCGCCCGGGGCCGGGTGCGGCGCGGGGCAAACTTGCGTCGCGCCCAGCGCCTGCGCCGCCGCCACGGCGCGCGCGCGCCACCGGCGCAACCTGTCTGACCGGCGCAGCCATGCGGCGCGCCAGACCCCATCAACATGACAGGACAGATCAATGAAAATGAAACCGACACTCCTTGCGGCGCTCGGCGCCTTCGCCGTCGCAGCTCCGGCATTTGCCGCGGACATCCGGGTCGAGGACCCGTTCGCGCGCGTCAGTTCGATCATGGCGCAATCCGGCGCGGCCTTCATGCGCATCGAGAACCACGGCGACACCGATGACCGGCTGATTGCAGCGCAGTCAGACGTGGCGCAGCGGATCGAGCTGCACACCCATATCGAGGACGACGCGGGCGTCATGCGCATGGTCGAGGTCGAAGCGGGCTTCGCGGTGCCCGCCGGCGGTGGCCACATGCTCGAACGCGGGGGCGATCACGTGATGTTCATGGGCCTGACGCGGCAGCTTGAACACGGCGACGAGATCACCCTCACGCTGGTGTTCGAGACGGCGGGCGAGATGACGCTCAGCGTTCCCGTGGATCTGGAGCGCCAGCCCGATCATGGCCATTCGCACGGTCATGGCCATGACCACAGCCACGACCATGACCACAGCCACGACCACGGGAATGGCCACGAGCACGAGCACGGCCACGAGCACGGCCACGAGTGCGGCCACAGCCACGACTGAGCCTGACACACGTCGCCCCCGGCGAAGACGCCGGGGGCACTGCTGTTCCATCAGCCCGCGGCCCCCGTGTGCGGCGGCGTTGCCGGCAGTGCGGCAGCGCGCGGCCCGCGGGGGGTGTCGCGGCTCAGGGGGCGCAGCGCTGCTCGGCCGCGGCGCCGAAGGCGCGGTAGCGCGTCCAGAACTCGTTGTCCCCCGCGCCGCGCGACATGCGCGTGTCCTGCGCCAGTTGCGGGTCGCGGAAGAAGCGCGCCGCGCGCCGCTGTTCCGACCGGGTCAGCGTGTTGTTCGCGACCGCGCCGATGCAGCGGCACAGCGCGCGCGTCGCCTGCGGGCGATCCGAGCGCAGGCAGGCCGATTCGATCGGCCCCGCCTGGACAGGTGCCGGTGCCAGCGGCACCACGAGCGCGGCCAGAACGGCACCGACAAGAAATTTCTGCATGTTCAGCCTCAATCCTGAATTCCGGGACGGTTTGTTGGGCACGCACGCACGCGCGCCGGCAGCTTGATTACGGAAAGACTACGGCGAATCTGTGTCCGTGTGGTTAACAGTATTGTCCGCGCGCCGCGTCTCGGGCAAGCGCGGATGTGTCGGTCTCAGGGCAGTTGCGGCGCAGTTGCGGCAGGTCTGCATCGCCGATGCCCGCCCGCGTCCGCCCGTCCGCCACGCCCGATCTCCGGATATGGTAAGCCCGAGGCCCGGCCGCACCAGATATGCGATTGCGGCGAAAGAAAGGCGGAAAACCCATTGATCTTGAAGCCTTTTCCTCACCCCTGAAGTGTGCTAGCGTCACGCCAAACAAGAGGTGTCGGCAGACAGTATCGGCGCCACAGAGGCAGGACAGAGCATGGACAGACACGCGTGGCGTGCGCGGCACGTGATCGCATTATGGCTGGCGGCGCTGATCGGTCTGGGCGGGGGGCAGCCAGCCGCCGCCGCCCCCTACGCATCGATGGTGATGGACGCGCGCGACGGGCGCGTCATCCGGGCGCGCAACCACGACACGCGGCTGCACCCGGCCTCGCTGACCAAGATGATGACGCTCTACATCGCGTTCGAGGCGGTGCGGCATGGAGAGCTGACGCTCGACACCGAACTCACCGTCAGCCGCAACGCCGCGAACACGCCGTGTTCATGTCTGGGGGTGCGCGCGGGCCAGAAGATCGCCCTGCGTTATCTGATTCGCGCCGCGGCGCTGCGGTCGGCCAATGATGCGACGATCGTGATCGCCGAGGGGATCTCGGGGTCGGTCGACGCCTTCGCGCAGCGCATGACCCGCACCGCGCGCGCAATGGGGATGGAAAACACCACCTTTCGCAACCCGCACGGGCTGACGCAGCAGGGGCATGTGTCGACGGCGCGCGACATGACGATCCTGGGCCGGCAGTTGCTGTTCGACTATCCGGAATACTACAACATCTTTTCGCGCCGCTCGGACCATGCGGGGATCGCCACGGTGCCGAACACCAACCGAAACCTGCTGAACGCGTATCGCGGAGCCGACGGGATCAAGACGGGCTTCACCCGTGCCGCCGGGTTCAACCTGACCGCTTCGGCCCAGCGCGGGGATGTGCGGATCATCGTCACCATGTTCGGCGGCACCAGCGGCGCGGCGCGCAATGCGCATGTCGCGCGCTTGCTGGACATCGGATTCGACCGCGCCGCGACGCGGGTTGCCACCCGGCCGCCTGCGACGCCTGCCTATGGCGGCCCCGGCGGGCGCGCGGTCGCGGTGGCCGAGGCATCGCCGGCTGCCTCGTCGGCGCCCAAGGCGATCTCGGCGGTGCGGCAGAGCCTGCGCCCTGCCACGCGCCCCGGCGCCTCGACCCCGGAGCCTGCGTTGCCCTCGGAGGCGCTGGCCGCGCTGCAGCAAAGCGTCGGGCGCGCGCTGGCCGTGGAGGAGGCGCCGCCCAGTGTCACGCCGCCCAGTGTCACGCCGCCCGAGCGGCCAGACGATCCGGCCCTGCTTGCCGAGGCGGACCTGCCCGCCGGAGCGCCGCGCGTGGACAAGGCCGAGCCGGGCGCGCCCGTGCTGGCCGAGGCGCCGTCGCTGACGCCACCCTCGCGCCCCGAGGAGGTGATCACCGCCGCCGCCTCGCAGGACGACATCGACCCCGAGGCGCCGCCGGCCGATGTGATCGCCGCCGATCTGGCGCGCGCCTCCGAAGCCGGGTTTTCCGTGATCGCGCCCGAGGTGTTCACCGCCGTTACCGACGCGGCCGAACTGGCGATCCCCGACCCTGCCACCGCGATCGACGATGACCCCGAGGCGCCCACGCCCGAAGACGGCGTGCAGTTCGCCTCGGCTGCCGTGGTGCGCGATATCGTGGAGCCCGCGCTGGGCGTTCCCACGCCGGAGCCCCGGGCCGCGCGCCCCGAGGCGCCCGCCGTGCCCCAGCCCGACGCGCGGATCGAGCTGACCAGCAGCGCCGATGCCGAGCCCGACGAGACGCTCCATCAGGCATCCGCCAGCCCGGCCGCGGTGGGCACCGAGATCATCAGCCGGATGTCGACCTCGGGCGGGCGGCTCTGGGGGGTGACGATCGGCAGCTTTCCGTCGCGCCACGAGGCCGAGCGGCAGCTGATCCAGACCGCGCTGGCCGAATCGGTGGCGCTGGAAAACGGGCTGCGCCGCATCCGCCAGACCAGCGGCGCCTTCGAGGCGGCCTATACCGGCCTGACGCAGTCCGAAGCGGATCTGGCCTGCCGCCGTCTGCAGGCGCGCGGGCGCACCTGTTTCACGGTCGCGCCCTGAGCCGCTGCGGCGCGATTTCGGGCAGGTAGCCCTCGAAGGTGATGTTGTCCGCCACCCGCCGGGCGCGGGCCTCGGCCTCGGGCGACGTGACGGTCCAGCACAGCACCGCGCCGCCGCGCGCGCGGATGCGCGCCAGCGCCGGGCTGTCCAGATCGCGGGCATCGTGCGAGACGAAGCACGCCCCCGCCGCGTCATAAAGCGCCATGTCGCGCAGCGCGGCGCGCGCGTCGGCAGGCAGCGCGACGGCTTCGGGGCCGTCGACCGCCCATGTCACCAACCCGCGCGGCACCTGTGGCAGCAATGCCGCCATCGTCACCATCATGTGCGGATTGAAGGACATCACCGCGACCGGCCCGTCATACCCGGCCAGCACCTGCGCCGTGGCGGCCTCGAGCGCGCCATCGCCCGGACCCGGCGCGCCGCCCTGATCCTTCAGTTCGATGAGCAGCGGCGCGCGCCCGGCCACGGCATCGCAGAGCCCGGCCAGCGTGGGGATCGTGTCCGCGCCGCCGCGCAAGCGCATCCGCCGCAGCGCCGCTGCCGTCTGCGCGCGCACCGGGCCGGTCGCCTGGGTCAGGCGGTCGAGCGTGGCGTCATGGAACACCATCGCCTGCCCGTCGGCCGAGAGTTGCAGGTCAAGCTCGATCCCGTAGCCCGCACCCATCGCCGCGCGGACCGCCGACAGGCTGTTTTCCACGCGCCCGGCGGCGGGGTCATGCAGGCCGCGATGCGCGATCGGCGCGTGCAGGAAGGCGGCGGGCAGGCTCACGGCTCAGGCGATCTCGAACACGCCCTCGACCTCGACCGCCACGCCGAGCGGCAGCGAGGGCGCGCCCACGGCGGCGCGGGCGTGGTGTCCGGCATCGCCGAACACCGCCACCATCAGGTCCGAGGCGCCGTTGATCACCTTCGGCTGGTCGGTGAAATCGGGCGTGCAGTTGACGAAGCCCGTCAGCTTGACCACCTGGCGCAGCCGCGACAGGTCGCCGTCGCACGCCGCGCGCAGCTGCGCGATCAGCGCCAGGGCGCAGTGCTTCGCGGCCTCGGCCCCGTCCTCGACGCTCAGATCGGCGCCCAGCGTGCCGGTGATCAGCCCGCCCGGCCCGGCGCTGATCTGGCCCGAGATGAACACCAGCGCCCCCGAGCGCATCCAGGGGACGTAATTCGCCGCCGGGGCAGGGGCGTCGGGCAGGGTCAGGCCAAGCTCGGCGAGACGTGTATCGATCGGGGTCTGCATGGGGTCCTCCGTCTGCAACTCGCGCGCAGCCTACGCGGGCCGCCCGCGCTGACAAGCCCGAAACCGCTCAGCGGACGAAGGCGGGGCGGCCGGGCGCGGACAGCTCGGGCGCGTGGGCGTAGCCGCCGGCGTCGAACGCGGCCAGTGCCTCCGGGTCGGTCAGCCGGTGCTCCAGGATGAAGCGCGCCATCGCGCCGCGTGCCTTCTTGGCGTGGAAGCTGATCACCTTGGGTCCGTCGGGACGGTCCTCGAGGAACACCGGGGTGATCACACGCAGCGCCAGCGCGTCCGCGTCGACCGCGTGGAAGTATTCCACCGAGGCGCAGTTCACCAGCACCTGCGCGCCGACCTCGGCCGCGTCGGCGTTCAGCGCCTCGGCGATGCGCGGCCCCCACCAGTCGTAGAGCGCGCGCCCGCGCGGGTTCGCCAGTCGCGTGCCCATCTCCAGCCGGTGCGGCTGGATCGCGTCGAAGGGGCGCAGCAGCCCGTAGAGCCCCGACAGGATGCGCAGATGCCGCCCGGCGAAGTCCAGCGCATCCGGGTCCAGGGTGCGCGCCTCGAGCCCCGCATAGGTGTCGCCGTCGAAGCCGAACACCGCGGCACGCGTGGCCTCGGGGGCGGGGTCGCGGGCGAAGGCGGCGAAACGCTCGGCGTTGAGCCTGGCCAGCGCGTCCGAGATACTCATCAACCGGCGCAGCCCGTCCGCGCCCTGCGCATCCGCAAGTCCCGCCAACTCCGCCGCGTCGGCGGCGAAGCGCGGGGCGGTGCGCGGGACATCGGGCACCGGCCCGTCCCAGTTCAGCCGCTTGGCGGGGGAAAGAACAACAAGCATTTCACGTTTTCCTGTCAGGGTGGTGAGGCCCGCCGGCCGGGAAACGGTTGCCCTTGCCGAAGGCGCGCTTTAACTCGGGGTCATACCCCGCAGGGAGACCCGTTCATGACCTCGCTTCTGCAAATCCTGCTGATGCTGCTCAGCGTCGCGCAGTTCATCATCATCATACATATCATCCTCAGCTGGCTGATCAATTTCCAGGTGCTCAGCCTGGGCAGCCCGATGGTCGCGTCGATCTGGGACGGGCTCAACCGGCTGGTGGAACCCGTCTATGCCCGCATTCGCCAGTTCCTGCCTGATCTGGGCGGGATCGATCTGGCGCCGCTGGTGGCGTTGCTGATCGTCTACGCGATCCGCATCATCCTGATCAACAACGCCGCGATGTTCATCTGAGGGCCCGTGCGCCGATGGACGCCGCCCCGGACCACACCACGCCCGAGGATGTGCTTGCGCGCGTCTTCGGGTTCGACAGCTTCCGCCCCGGCCAGCGCGAGATCATCGACGCGGTGCTGCGCGGCGACAACGCGCTGGCGATCATGCCCACGGGTGGCGGCAAGTCGCTGTGCTACCAGCTTCCGGCGCTGTGCCGATCCGGGCTGACGGTGGTGATCTCGCCCTTGATCGCGCTGATGCGCGATCAGGTGCGCGCGCTGCAGGAGCTGGGCGTGGCCGCGGGCGCGCTGACCTCGGGCAACACCGAGGCCGAGGTCGAGGAGGTGTTCGCCGCGCTTGACCGGCGCGCGCTCAAGCTGCTCTATATCGCCCCCGAGCGGCTGGCCGGCACCGGGACGCTGTCGCTGCTGCGGCGCGGGGGGGCGTCGCTGATCGCGGTGGACGAGGCGCATTGCGTCAGCCAGTGGGGCCACGACTTCCGCCCCGACTATCTGCGCATCGGCGAGCTGCGCCGCGCGCTGGACGTGCCGCTCGCGGCCTTCACCGCCACCGCCGACGCCGAAACCCGCGACGAGATCGCCGCGCGGCTGTTCGACGGCGCCCCCCCGCGCGTGTTCCTGCGCGGCTTCGACCGGCCCAACATCCGGCTTGCCTTCGCGCTGAAGAACAAGCCGCGTCAGCAGCTTCTGGACTTCGCCGCCGCGCGGCGCGGGCAGTCGGGGATCGTCTATTGCGCCACGCGCGCGCGCACCGAAAGCCTCGCGCAGGCGCTGGAGGATGCAGGCCACAGCGCGCGGTCGTATCACGGCGGCATGGACCCCGCCGAGCGCCGCATGGTCGAGGAGCTGTTCCAGCGCGAGGACGGGCTGATCGTGGTCGCCACCGTCGCCTTCGGCATGGGCGTGGACAAGCCCGATATCCGCTGGGTGCTGCAGGCGGATCTGCCCAAATCGATCGAGAGCTATTATCAGGAGATCGGCCGCGCGGGCCGCGACGGCGCCCCGGCCGAGGCGCTGACCCTCTATGGCCCCGACGATATCCGCCTGCGCCGCGCCCAGATCGACGAGGGCCTCGCCCCCGAAGACCGCAAATCCGCCGATCACGGGCGGCTCAACGCGCTGCTGGGGCTGGCCGAGGCCACGTCGTGCCGCCGCCAGATCCTGCTGGGCTATTTCGGCGAGGACAGCGCGCCCTGCGGCAATTGCGATCTGTGCGCGCTGCCCGCGCGGCTGTTCAACGCCACCACCCCGGTGCGCAAGGCGCTCTCGGCGGTGCTGCGCACGGGCGAAAGCTTCGGCGCGGGGCATCTGATCGACATCCTGACCGGCACCGCCACGCCCAAGGTGCGCGACCGCGGCCATGACCGGCTGCCAACATTCGCGGTGGGCAAGGACCTGCCGCGCGCGCGCTGGCAGGCGGTGTTTCGCCAGATGATGGGGCGCGACCTGATCCGCCCCGACCCCGCGCGCCACGGTGCGTTGCGCATGACCGAAGCCGCGCGCCCCATCCTGCGCGGCGAGGCCGAGATCCACCTGCGCGAGGATACCGTGACCGCCGCGCGCGACCGCCCCGCCCCGCAGGCGATGGTGGACGAGGAAGACGAGCCGCTGCTCGCCGCGCTCAAGGCCCGTCGTCGCGCGCTGGCCGAGGAGGCGCGCGCGCCGGCCTACATCATCTTCACCGACCGCACGCTGATCGCCATGGCCAGCGCCCGGCCCGAAACGCTGGACGAGATGGCGCGCATCCCCGGCGTCGGCGCGGCGAAGCTGGAACGCTACGGCGCGATCTTCCTTGAAGTCATCGCTGGCAGCGCGCCGCCCGCCATGCACCCCGCGCGGCGCAAGCTCGCGGGGGGCGAGGCCGGGACGCTGTTCGACCGGCTGGCCGCGGCGCAGCAGGACCTTGCGCGCGGGCCGGACGGGACGGGCAAGCTGCTGAGTTGCAGCCAGGGGACGCTGGCGAAAATCGCCGAGGCCCGCCCGCGCTCGGAGGCCGAGCTTGCGCGCCTGCCCGGCATGAACCCCGCGCGGGTCGAGCGTTTCGGCGCGGCGTTTCTGGAGATCATCCGCGCGGGCTGAGCGCGCTCAGATCGTGCACCGCCACGCCCGGGCAGGCGCGGCGCGCAATGTCGCACAGATGCGCGTGATGCGTCAGATAGATCACCTGCCCGCGCCGCGCCATCCCGGCCAGCAGCCCGAAGGCGGCTTCGGCGCGGGCGTCATCGAAGGTCTCCATGATGTCGTCAGCCAGAAACGGGACCGGCGCGCGGGCGCGGGCGAATTCGTGATATCCGGCGATGCGCAGCGCCAGATAGAGCTGGAACCGCGTGCCCTTTGACAGCCGCTGCACCGCCACGCCCGCCCCGGCGGCGGTCTGCGCGATCAGCACCTCGCCGTCGCCGCTGGCGCGCGTGGTCAGCCCCGCATAGGCGCCGCGCGTGAGGGTGCGGAACGCCGCCGCGGCCTCGGCCAGCATGGTCGAGCGGTGCTGGTCACGGTGGCGCATCAGCGCCGCCTCGACCGCGCGCGCGCCAAGGCTCAGCCGCAGCCAGTCGCGCGCTTCGGCCTCGATCTGCAGCAGCAGCGTGCGGCGGCGTTCCTCCAGCCGTGCGGCGGCGTCGTCGCCGCCCACCGCATCAAGCGCGGCCTGCGCCTGGACCAGCTGCGCGTAGCTTTCGCTGACCGCCGCCTCCTGCGCGCGGGCGGTGGCGGCCAGCGTGTCGATCCGCGCGGCCAGCGCATCGCGGTCCAGCGCATCGAGCGCGGCGATGGCCGCGTCGATGTCGGCAGGCGCGCCCAGCGCGGCGGCAAGCTCGGCCTCGGCGTCCTCGGCGCGCTGCGCCAGATCGCGCGCGCGGGCCTGCGCGGCGAGGCGTTGCGCAAGGTCATCCAGCGTGTCGGCCCCCAGCCGCGCGCGCATCGGCGCCAGCGCCGCGTCCAGCCGGTCGGCGCGGGCGTCGAGCGCGGCGCTGTCGTGCTGCGCGCGCGCCAGCTGCTGCGCGAGGTCTGCGCGCGCGCGCTCGGTCTCGGCTGCGGTGCGGATGCGCGCGCGCAGCCGGTGCCAGAGCGCGGGCGGGTCGGTGTCGGTGGGGTCCTCGTCCAGCTCGGCGGCCAGCGCGTGCAGATCGGCGGTGAAGGCGGCGCTGTCGCGGGCCATCTTGGCGATTCGGTCTTCGAGCCCGCGCGCCTCGGCCAGCAGCGGGGCCAGCGCGCCCAGCCGCGACAGGATCTCCTCGACCTGCGCAGGGTCGGGCGCAGGGTCGGGCGCAGGGTCGGGCGCAGGGTCGGGCGCAGGGTCGGCGCCGAACCACTGTGCGGCGCAGAGCGCGTGCCACGCGGCGCGCCAACCCTCGAGCGCGGCCTCGGCCTCGCGCAGCTGCGCGTCGCGGCGGGCCTGCGCGCGGGCGGCGGTCTGCGCGTCGCGGGCCAGCGCGTCGGCGCGCGCGGCCCCGTCCAGCAGCGCCTGCGCGCGCGCCATGTCCTGCGCCAGACTGCCCGCGCTTGCCTGCCCGGCCTCAATGAGCGCCTGGGCAAGCCGCGCCTCGGCATCCGCGCGCGCGGCGCGGGCGGCGCTGTGCGCGGCGGCGGCCTCGGCGGCCTCCTGCGCGCGGGCCAGCGCGTCGGCGCGGCGCTCGCACCAGCGCAGCAGCGCCGCCGGTGGAACCGAGGCGTCGCGCCCCGGCCAGATCGGCGCGGCGGCGGCGGTGATCTCGGCTTGCAGCTGCGCGGTGGCGTCCGCGATCCGCGCCAGGCGCTCGGTTGCCTGCTCCAGCGCCGCCACGTCGCGCGCCTGGGCGCTGCGCAGTTCGCCCGCGCGCGCCTGTGCCTCGGCGCCGGCCAGCCGGGCGTCGGTGAGCGCGTCATCGGCGGCCATTGCGGCTGCGAAGGTGTCGGCGCTGGCCGCGTCCAGCGCGGCGCGGTGCGTCCGCCACGCCGCATCGCGCTCGGCGCGCGCGGTGCGGGCGCGCGCGCTCAGGTCGTCGGGGTGCGCCGCCGCCAGCTCGGCCTCGCGGGTGGCGATCGCATCGCGCAGGCGGTGCGCTTCGGCCTGCGCCGCGCGGCGGTCGTCTTCCAGCCGCGCGAGGTCGGCGTCCCAGCCGCGCAGCGTCTCGGGATCGGGCGGGACCAGCGCGGCGAGCGCGTCGGCATCGCCCTGCCACGGCGAAAGCGCGGCCATCGCGGCGGCCAGCGCGCGGGCGGCGGTCTCGGCGGTGGCGCGGGCGCGTGCCTCGGCGCCGGCGGGGTCGGCGGCGCGCAGATCGGGCAGCAGCGCGGCCAGCACCGCAACCGCCTGCGCGGGCGCGGCGGGTGGCCCGTCGGCTGCGGCGGCGCGGGCCTCTTCGGCGGCGATGCGGGCGTCGCGGGCCTCGGCCCTTGCATCGGTCGCGGCGCGGTCGAGCGTGGCGCGGGCCTGGATCGCGGCGCGCAGCGCGCCTTCGGTCTGCGCGGGGATCACCAGCGTGGCGGGGTCGGTGTCCGGGGCGCCCAGCACGCGGCGCAGATCGTCGATGCGCGCCTGAAGCGCGCCCAGCTCAAGGCGACGGTTGGGCAGGTCCTCCTGCTGCTGAAGCCAGACGCCAAGGCGCTGGTCCATCCGTTCGGTCACCGCTTCGCGATCCGCCGCCGCCGGGTCGGGGATCAGCGCTTCGGCGCGGCGTCGCAGGCTGGCCAGCGCGTCAGTCGCGGCTGGCCGCAATTCCGAAAGCCTCGCCGCCTCCTCGCGCAGCGTGTCGAGCTGCGCGGGCCACCCCTCGGGCAGTGCGGGGTCGAGGCGGGGCAGCTCCGCCAGCGCCGCCCGGTCGCGCCGCATCCGGTCGAGCGGGGCGAGCGCGGCGTGCTGGCGGCGCAGGGTTTCGAGCGTGGTGCGGGTCTCTTCCAGGCTCGCGCGGGCGCGGTCGTAATCCGCCTGCGCGGCATCGCGCGCCTGCTGGCGGGTCTGCCACGCGCCGACCTGAACATCCTGCGCGCGGCGTTCCTCGGCCAGCGCGTCGAGCGCGCGCTTGTGTTCGGCCAGACGCGATCTGCGGCTGCCGGGGGCGAAGAACGCGCCCAGCTCCGCGCGCAGGCTGTCGAGCTCGGCGCCCAGCTCGGCGAGCCCGGCGCTGGCCTGAAACAGCAACCGCCCCAGATCGCCGCGGCTGGCCAGGATGCTGTCGCCGCCGGCCTCGAGCGTATCATCGTCGAGCGAGAACATCGCCGTGTAATCGCTTCGATCGAGCCCCGCCATGAGCGGCGCCAGCGCGGCATCGGGCAGCGGCTGGTCGGCGCCGTCGCGCAGCGTGCCGGCGCGGCCCTTGATGCGCGCGACGTGCAGGGGCGCCCCTTCCGGCGGGGACAGCGCGGCCTCGATCCGCATCGCGGCGTAGTCGTGCACGAAGGCATAGGGGCTTTGTGCGTGGATGCCGTAGAGCAGGTCCAGCCACCCCGACATGAGCGTGGACTTGCCGGCCTCGTTCGGGCCGTAGACGATGTGCAGGTCGGCGCCGTCGGCGGCGGGGCACGGCAATTCCAGCCACGCGTCGGTGAAATGGCCGTAGCGGACGAGGCCAAGGCGGTCGATGCGCATCAGCCCTCGGGCCCCTCGGGGGTCAGGCGGGCCAGCACCTCGGCCACGCCGCGGGGCGCAAGGTCGGGCTCGAGCATGTCGAACGCGTTGCGGCAGTCGACCGGCAGCGCGCGCTGGAGCGCGGCGCGCAGCGCCTCGGCCTCGGCGGCGAAGGCGGGCGAGGCCAGCACATCGGCCGCCGCGATCCGCGAGAGTTCCCCCAGCGCGCCGCCCGAGGGCGCGGGCGCGGCGCCGTCGAGCACCACGCGGTCGATCCACGTGTTGCCGACTGCGGCGCCAATGCGCGCGGCCTCGGTCGTCAGAAGATCGGCATCGCGGCTCAGCCGCGCCCAGAGCGCGCCCGTGGCCATCAGCGACAGCCGCAGCACCAGATGGTCGGCGCGCACCGGCGCGCGCGCCGCCGACATCGCCGCGCGCAGCCGCTCGAGCGCATCGCGCCAGCCCTCGGCGCGGCGCAGGTCCACCGTGCAGCGCGCGAACTCCACCACCGCCAGCGGCCGCGCCTCGTGGCTGCACGTGCCGTCATCGGCGACGGTCACCAGCGTGACCGAGGTCTCGCCCGCCTCGCCCATGTCGCGGCCCTGCGGAATGCCGGGCATCACCACCAGGGGCCGGCCCTCATGCACCGCGCGGCGGTGGATATGGCCCAGCGCCCAGTAGTCGAAGCCGGTGCCGCGCAGTTCGGACAGGCGCACGGGGGCGTAGACGTCGTGCCCTTCGGCCCCGCCGAGCGAGCTGTGCAGGATGCCGATATTCACCGCATCCGGCAGCGGTGCGCCGAAGCGTGGCAGCAGGCTGTCGGGCGCGTGGCGGTCGCGAAAACTGAGCCCGTGCAGCGCGACCCGCTGGCCGGGACGGTCGAGCGTGACGACGCCCGCGCGCGCGCCGAACACATGCACGGCGTCGGGCAGGGTCAGCTCGCGCGTGATCCGCGATGCTGCGTCGTGGTTGCCGCGGATGATGAAGACGCGGACGCCCGCTGCGTCCAGCCGGCCCAGCTGATCGGCCAGGAACCGTGCGGTCTTCATCGAGGTCGCGTCCCCGTCATAGAGATCGCCTGCGATGATCAGCGCATCCACGGCTTCAGCGAGGCACAGATCGACGATCCGCCCCAGCACTTGCCGCGAAGCCCCCGCCACCAGCGCCGCAAGCTCGGGGTCGCGCAGCGCGAGCGATCGCAGCGGCGAGTCCAGATGCAGATCGGCGGTGTGAACGAAACGAAACGCCAAGCGGGAGCCTCCGGGTGGGGGGGCATTTCACCGCTGCGCCGGGGCAATGTCAAAGCCGAATACCGCCGATCCGCCGCGCCGCGCACGCGCGGCGCCGTCAAAACCCGTTGCGCATCCGGCCACGTCGCCGCTATGAACACCGCATCCGGCCCCGTAGCTCAACCGGATAGAGCAGCCGACTTCTAATCGGCAGGTTGGGGGTTCGAGTCCTCCCGGGGTCGCCAGCGCTTTATCATGGGCTTGATAAGTCACGGTTTTTCGCCCTT
>PUOA01000159.1 GCA_003551925.1 Paracoccaceae bacterium | reverse complement strand
TGGGTGGGTGGGCCCGCCGGGTCGGGGCGGTGCGTCCGGGCCGCCGGCGGCCGAAATTGCGGTTCGCTTTCCGGCGCGAAGCGATTACATCCCCCCCAGCACTCCCGGAGGTCAGATGCTCAGCGATCCGCTCTTCATCCTCGGCGCCATTGCGTCCTTCGCCGTTCTTGCGATCCTGCTGGTCGGAATCGGCGGCTTCGCGCGCGGCGGCGCGTTCAACCGCAAGCATGGCAACCGGCTGATGCGCTGGCGGCTTTACGCGCAGTTCATCGCGGTGATCCTGATCGTCGCCTTCGCCTGGTTTTCAGCCCAATCCGGATAACGCAGAGGCATCATGGTCGTTCTCAACAAGATCTATACCCGTACCGGCGACGCCGGCGATACCGCGCTGGGCGATGGCACGCGGGTGCCCAAGACGTCGGCGCGCGTCGCCGCCTACGGCACGGTGGACGAACTCAACGCCACGCTGGGCCTCGCCCGGCTGCACGCCGACGGCGCCCTGGGCGAGCAGCTCACCCGCATCCAGAACGACCTGTTCGATCTGGGCGCCGATCTGTGCCGCCCCGGCCATGACCGCGACGCCGAGGCCGAGTATCCGCCGCTGCGCATCGCGCAGGCGCAGGTCGACCGGCTCGAATCCGAGATCGACGCCATGAACACCCGGCTCGAGCCGCTGCGCAGCTTCATCCTGCCCGGCGGCGCGCCGCTCGCCGCGCATCTGCACCTGTGCCGCACCGTCGCGCGCCGGGCCGAACGGCTGACCATCGCGCTGGCCGAGCGCGAATCGGTGAACCCGCCGGCGGTGATCTACCTCAACCGGCTGTCGGACTGGTTCTTCGTGGCCTCGCGCATCGCCAATGATGACGGCCGCGGCGATGTGCTGTGGGTTCCGGGCGCCAACCGCTGAGGCCGCGCCGCGGCGCCCGCGGGCCGGGATGCGTCGATTTTCCCCTGTCGGACCGGCGCGCGACGGGCTAAGCAGCACGCATCCGGATGCTCCGCACCGCAGGGGCCAATGCTGCAAGGGAGAGACATACCCATGAAGGTTCTGGTGCCCGTCAAGCGGGTGATCGATTACAACGTCAAGGTCCGCGTCAAGGCCGATGGCAGCGGCGTCGATCTGGCGAACGTCAAGATGTCGATGAACCCGTTCGACGAAATCGCCGTCGAAGAGGCGATCCGCCAGAAGGAAGCCGGGCTGGTCACGGAAATCGTCGCCATCTCGATCGGCGTGCAGAAGGCGCAGGAAACGCTGCGCACCGCGCTCGCGATGGGCGCCGACCGCGCGATCCTGATCGTCGCCGCCGATGACGTGCACACCGATATCGAGCCGCTCGCGGTGGCCAAGCTGCTGAAGGCCGTGATCGACGAAGAGGCCCCGCAACTGGTGATCGCCGGCAAGCAGGCCATCGACAACGACATGAACGCCACCGGCCAGATGCTCGCCGCGCTGACGGGCTGGGCGCAGGCGACCTTTGCGTCCGAACTCAAGCTCGACGCCGGCCACGCTACCGTCACGCGTGAGGTCGATGGCGGGCTGCAGACCATCAAGGTCGCCCTGCCGGCCATCGTCACCGTCGATCTGCGCCTCAACGAGCCGCGCTATGCCTCGCTGCCCAACATCATGAAGGCCAAGAAGAAGCCGCTCGAGGAAAAGACCCCCGCCGATTACGGCGTCGATGTCAGCCCGCGGCTTCAGGTGATCGAGACCACCGAGCCGCCTGCGCGCGCCGCCGGGGTCAAGGTGGGATCGGTCGACGAGCTGATCGCGAAACTCAAGGACGAAGCGGGGGTGCTGTGATGTCCGTTCTGCTGCTTGCCGAAGTCACCGACGGCGCGCTCAACCGCGACGCCACCGCCAAGGCCGTCACCGCCGCCGCGAAGATCGGCCCCGTTACGCTGCTCTGCGCCGGGGCGCGCGCCGCCGAGGCCGCGACCGGGGCCGCGTCGATCGAGGGCGTGGCACGCGTGCTGTGCGCCGAAGACCCCAGCCTTGGCCACCGGCTGGCCGAACCCACCGCGGCGCTGCTGGTGGCGCTGGCGGGCGACTACACGCATGTCATGGCGCCCGCGACCACCGACGCCAAGAACGTGCTGCCGCGCGTGGCCGCACTTCTGGATGTGATGGTGATCTCGGACGTCTCGGGCGTGGTCGATGCCGACACCTTCCAGCGCCCGGTCTATGCCGGCAACGCGGTGCAGACCGTGCGCTCGTCGGACGCGAAAAAGGTCGTGTCGATCCGCACATCGACCTTCGACGCCGCGCCGCAGGCGGCCGCCCCCGCGCCGGTCGAGACCATCGCCGCCGCCCCCGACCCCGGCCTGAGCGAGTGGGTCGAGGACAAGGTCGCCGAGACCGACCGCCCCGAGCTGACCTCGGCCGGGGTCGTGGTGTCGGGCGGGCGGGGCGTCGGCTCGGAACAGGATTTCAAGCTGATCGAGACCCTTGCCGACAAGCTGGGCGCCGCCATCGGCGCCAGCCGCGCCGCGGTCGATTCGGGCTTCGCGCCCAATGACTGGCAGGTCGGCCAGACCGGCAAGGTCGTCGCGCCGGAACTTTACATCGCGGTCGGCATCTCGGGGGCGATCCAGCATCTGGCCGGGATGAAGGACAGCAAGGTGATCGTCGCCATCAACAAGGACGAGGAAGCCCCGATCTTCCAGGTCGCCGATTACGGGCTGGTCGCGGACCTGTTCACCGCCGTTCCGGAGCTGGTCGAGAAGCTCTGAAAAGAAAGCGCTCAAAAGAAGGCTCTGCGCGCGCCGAAGCGCTGTCGCCCGGACGTGGTTTCCGCGTCCGGGCGGTTGGCCCTAATGCGCGCGCAAGACCCCGTCGCGGGTCATCAGCGAATACAGCAGCCCCTCGCGCAGGCCACGGTCGGCGACCGACAGCCGGTCGGTCGGCCACACGCGCATCAGCGCCATCAGGATCGCCGCGCCCGACATGATCTGCGTGTGCCGGTCGCGCCCGATCCGCGGGTCGCGCCGCCGGCCCTCGGGGCCGAGCGCGAGATATTCTCCCACCACCTGTTCGATCTGCGCCGAGGTCATGGTCAGCCCGTCGACCTTGTTGCGGTCATAGCGGCGCAGCCCCAGATACGACGCCGCCACGGTGGTGATCGTCCCCGAGGTGCCGATGATCTGGAACCCCTCGCGCTCCTGCGCGGCGTGATAGGGGCTGAACTCGGCAAGCTGTTCCTCGAAATACCAGCTCATCAGGGCAAAGCGCGCGGCGTCATCCTCGACATCGGCGAACATGTCGCGCAGCGTGGCGACACCCTGGGGCACGCTGATCCAGTCCACGACCATCGGCTTGCCGGGGCGCGGCGTGCGCGAAAACCCGGTGTGCATGTCCATGATCGCGCCGCGCCGCGCAGGCGGCGGCACGGTGGACAGATCGATCCACACCAGCTCGGTCGAGCCGCCGCCGATGTCGATCACCAGCAGCTGCTCGGTCGTGCGCGCCACCAGCGACGCACAGGACACCACCGCTAGCTGGGCTTCTTCCTCGGCGGTGATGATGTCCAGCCGCAGCCCGGTCTCGCGCTGGATCTTGCGGATGAAATCGCGGCTGTTGCGCGCGCGGCGGCAGGCCTCGGTGGCGACCAGCCGCATGGCGCTGACCTGGTGACGCTCCAGCTTCGAGCGGCAGATGCGCAGCGCGTGCAGCGTGCGCTCCATCGGCCGATAGGACAGCCGCCCGGATTGTTCCAGCCCGGCGCCCAGCTCGACCGCCTTCGAGAAACTGTCGATCACCTCGAACGCTGCGCCCTTGGGGCGGGCGATCAGCATCCGGCAACTGTTCGTCCCCAGGTCGAGCGCGGCATAAAGCCCCGCCCGGCTGGGCTTGGTCTGGCGCGGCGGCTTTGCCGATGTCGGGGCCCGCGCGGACGATCCGGGGCCCTGTGCCGAATTCGGGAGCGCGCCCGCGCCGGCGGGACGCTCGGGCGTCATTGGTCGCCCTCCATATCGTGTTGATCCGAAAGTAGTCGCACGGGCGCGCTTGCGCAAGCGCGACATGCCGGCTCATGATCTTGGTGAGGAGTTTTCAAGCCCCCGCCCGCCCGTGCCGCTTTCCGCGCCCGCGCGGCGATGCTAGACCTTCGCAACGATCAGCGCATGGGACCCTTCGCATGGCACAGCTCACCATCGTCTACTGGCGCGACATTCCCGCGCAGGTGATCGTCGGCAAGGGCCGGCGCGCGCAGAAGGTGCAACTGTCCGAACGCTTCGAGCAGGCGATCGACCGCTGCGCGATGAAGGTCGGCGCGCGCGACGCCGACGCCTATCTGGCCGAATGGCGCAAGGCGCCGCCGGTCGAGGTCGCCGGCAGCGACGCAGATGTCGCAAGTGCGACCGCAGCGCGGCTGGAAGCCGAGTATGACGACGCCAGGCTGAAATCCCTCATCGCCTCCGAAGGCTGGGCGTGAGGCGGATCCGGGAGATCGTCATGGCGCTTCTGAACTTCAAACGGGCGGAAGCCCCCGCCCCGCATGCGCCCGAGCTTGAGGCGCTGCTGCAGGGCTACTCGATCGAGGTCATGCCCCGCACCGCCGCCAAGGTCGCCGATTTCCGCGCGCTGCTGCCGGCACGGACGCGCGTCTACATCGCCCATATCGACGGCACGCCCATCGACGAGATGGTCGCCACCGCCGCGCGGCTGCGCGCCGAGGGCATGGAGCCGATGCCGCATTTCCCCGCGCGCAGCATTCCCGACCGCGCCACGCTCGCCGACTGGCTGGCGCGCTACCGCGGCGAGGCCGATGTGCGCCAGGCGCTGGTGCTGGGCGGCGGCATCGCGCGGCCGCGCGGCGCCTATGACAGCGCCATGCAGCTGCTGGACTCGGGCCTGTTCGACGGCTTCGACCGGCTGCACGTCGCCGGGCACCCCGAAGGCAACCGCGACATCGACCCCGCAGGCGGCGACCGCGCGGTGATGGACGCGCTGCGCTGGAAACACGCCTTCGCGCAGCGCAGCGATGCGCGAATGGCGATCGTCACGCAATTCGCCTTCGAGCCCGCGCCGCTGATTGCCTGGGCCGACCGGCTGG
>PUOA01000146.1 GCA_003551925.1 Paracoccaceae bacterium | reverse complement strand
TGCCGCCGCTTTCCACCCTGTTCCTGTTGCCAGAGGATTGACCATGAACCCGCCCCCTGCCCGGCTGACCGCGCGCTCGATGGCCTTCGTGCTGGCCGGCGGGCGCGGCTCGCGCCTGCGCGAACTCACCGACAACCGCGCCAAGCCGGCCGTCTATTTCGGCGGCAAGACCCGCATCATCGATTTCGCGCTGTCCAACGCGCTCAATTCCGGCATCCGCAAGATGGCCATCGCCACGCAGTACAAGGCGCATTCGCTGATCCGCCATTGCCAGCGCGGCTGGAGCTTCTTCCGCGCCGAGCGCAACGAATACCTTGACATCCTGCCCGCCAGCCAGCGCGTGGACGAGGTGCACTGGTACCAGGGCACCGCCGATGCCGTCTATCAGAACATCGACATCATCGACAGTTACGGGATCGATTACGTGGTGATCCTGGCCGGAGACCACATCTACAAGATGGATTACGAGGTGATGCTGCGCGAGCATGTGGACACCGGCGCCGATGTCACCGTGGGCTGCCTGACCGTCCCGCGCATGGAGGCCACGGCCTTCGGGGTGATGGATGTCGATGCCTCGGGGCGGATCACGCAGTTTCTGGAAAAGCCCGCCGAGCCCCCCGGCATGCCCGACGATCCCGACCGCGCACTGGCGTCGATGGGGATCTACGTGTTCCGCTGGCGGTTCCTGCGCCAGTTGCTGATGGATGATGCCAACGACCCCAATTCGGGGCGCGATTTCGGCGGCGACATCATCCCCGACGTGGTGAAGAACGGCAAGGCGATGGCGCACCGCTTCGATGACAGCTGCGTGCGCCACCGCGCCGATGCGCCCGCCTACTGGCGCGATGTCGGCACGGTCGATGCCTTCTGGCAGGCGAATATCGACCTGACCGGCTTCGACCCCGATCTGGACCTGTGGGACACCAACTGGCCGATCTGGACCTATTCGGAAAGCGTGCCGCCGGCGAAGTTCATCCATGACGACCCCGACCGGCGCGGGTTGGCGCTGAGTTCGCTGATCTCGGGCGGATGCATCATTTCGGGCACCGAGGTGCGCAATTCGCTGCTGTTCACGGGCGTGCACAGCAATTCCTACAGCCGTCTTGACCAGGTTGTGGCGCTTCCCTACGCAACGATCGCGCGGCATGCGCGGCTGACGCGCGTGGTGCTTGACCGCGGCGTCGAGGTTCCGCAAGGGCTGGTGGTGGGCGAAGACCCGCAGGAGGATCGCAGATGGTTCCGCGTGACCGATACCGGAGTGACGCTGATCACCCAGCCGATGCTGGACCGGCGCGCCGCCGCGCCGGATTGAGCGGCGCATGACGCGGCCGGTGCTCGCCGTCGCATCGGAATGCGTGCCGCTGGTCAAGACCGGGGGGCTTGCCGATGTCGTGGGCGCCCTGCCGCGCGCGCTGGCCGATGCCGGATGGGGGCTGCGCACGCTGATGCCGGGCTACCCCGGTGTGATGGCGAAACTCGGCCCGGCCTCCGAGGCGCTGTCGATCGACAACCTTTTCGGCGGCCCGGCGCGGGTGCTGGCGCTGCGCCATGACGGGCTGGACGCGCTGGTGCTGGACGCGCCGCATCTGTTCGCGCGCGACGGCTCGCCCTATCTGGACGCGGGCGGCCGCGACTGGCCCGACAACGATCTGCGCTTCGCCGCGCTGTGCCGCGCCGCCGCGCGGATCGCCGCCGGCGCGATGGGCGGCTGGCGCCCCGAGGTGGTTCATCTGCACGACTGGCAGGCCGGGCTGGTGCCGGAATACATGGCCGCCGACGGCACGCGCGTGCCGGTGGTGATGACCATCCACAACATCGCCTTTCACGGGCTTGCGCCCGCGTCGCGGATGGGGGTGCTGGGGCTGGACCCGGCGCGCTTCACGCTCGACGGCTTCGAATACTACGGCCAGGTCAGCGCGCTCAAGGCCGGGCTGGTGGGGGCGGACCGGATCACCACGGTCTCGCCCGGCTATGCGCGCGAACTGACCACGCCCGCCTTCGGCATGGGGCTCGACGGCGTGATCCGCGCGCGCCGCGAGGTGGTGTCGGGGATCCTCAACGGCATCGACACGGGCCTGTGGGACCCGCGCACCGACCCCCATATCCGGCGCTACCAGACCCCGCGCGGCAAGGCCGACAACCGCTCCGCGCTGCGCGCCGCCTTCGATCTGCCCGACGCAGCCGGACCGCTTGCGGTGGTCGTCTCGCGCCTGTCGCAGCAAAAGGGGCTCGATCTGCTGCTGGACGCGGTGCCGGGCTTCGTCGCGGCGGGGGGGCAACTGGCGCTGCTGGGCTCGGGCGACAGAGCGCTGGAAACCGCCTGGGCGCGCGCGGCGCGCAGCCTGCCGGGGGTGGGCGTGCGCATCGGCTATGACGAGCCGCTGGCGCACCGGATGTTCGCGGGAGGCGACGCGGTGCTGGTGCCGTCGCGGTTCGAACCCTGCGGGCTGACGCAGCTCTATGCGCTGCGCTACGGCGCGGTGCCGGTGGTGGCGCGCACCGGCGGGCTGGCCGACACCGTGATCCACGCCAACGACGCCGCGCTGCGTGCAGGCGTCGCCACCGGCATCCTGCACGCCCCCGACGACACGCGCGCGCTGGCCGACGCGCTGGAGCAACTGATCGCGCTGCACGCCGATGACGCCGCCTGGAAGCGCATGCAGGGCAATGGCATGAAGCACCCCGTGGGCTGGGAAAGCTCGAGCCGCGCCTATGCGGCGCTCTATCAGTCGCTGGTGGCCTGAATGGCACGATACGTGATGACCCGGGGCCGCTACACCCGGATCGGCGCCGAATTCGACGGCGACGGCGTGAATTTCGCGGTGTTCTCGGAACACGCCACGGCGATCGATCTGTGCCTGTTCTCGCCCGATGGCCGGCGCGAGATCGCGCGACTGACACTGCCCGAACGCACCGGGCATGTGTGGCATGGCCGCGTGCCGGGGCTGGTGCCGGGGCAGCTTTACGGCTACCGCGCGCACGGGCCCTTCGCGCCCGAAGACGGCCACCGCTTCAACCCCAACAAGCTGCTGATCGACCCCTACGCCAAGCGGCTGACGGGCCACCCGCGCTGGGCCGAGGCGGTCTATGGCTACAACACCGGCGCCAAGACCCGCGATCTGACCTTCAACAGCCGCAACTCGGCGCGGTTCATGCCCAAATGCGTGGTCGAGGACCCGACCTTCCACTGGGGCAACGACCGTCCGCCCGCCCACACCATCAGCCGCAGCGTGATCTACGAGGCCCACGTCAAGGGCCTGACCGCGCTGCGCGACGTGCACCATGCGGGCCATTTCCTCGGCCTCGCCTCGGACGAGGCGGTGGAGCATCTGGTGCGCCTTGGCATCACCGCGATCGAGCTTCTGCCGGTGCATGCGTTCCTGAACGACCCCTTTCTCGTGGACCGCGATCTGACCAATTACTGGGGCTACCAGAGCATCGGCTTCTTCGCCCCCGAGCCGCGCTATCTGAGCCTTGGCCAGATCGCCGAGTTCCAGCACATGGTGAAACGGCTGCACGCCGCCGGGATCGAGGTTATCCTCGATGTGGTCTACAACCACACCGGCGAGGGCAACGAGCTGGGCCCGACGCTCAGCTTCCGCGGGCTCGACAACCGCAGCTATTACCGGCTCCAGCCCGACAATCCGCGCTACTACATCAACGACACCGGCTGCGGGAACACGCTGAACCTCGATCACCCGATGGTGTTGCGCATGGTGATGGATTCGCTGCGCTACTGGGTCGAGGTGATGCATGTGGACGGGTTCCGCTTCGATCTGGCCTCGACGCTGGCGCGCGACGACGCGGGCTTCCAGCCCAACGGCGCGTTCTTCGCCGCGATCCGGCAGGACCCGGTGCTGAACCGCGTCAAGCTGATCGCCGAGCCCTGGGACATCGGCCCCGGCGGGTATCAGCTGGGCGCCTACCCGCACCCGTTTCTGGAATGGAACGACAAGTTCCGCGACGGGGTGCGCCGGTTCTGGCGGCGCGATCCGGGACAGGCGGCGGATCTGGCCGCGCGCGTCACCGGCTCGGCGCTGCAATTCGACCATTCGGGGCGCTCGGCCACCAGCTCGGTCAACTTCATCACCGCGCATGACGGGATGACGCTCCACGATCTGGTGAGCTACGCGCACAAGCATAACGAGGCCAACAGGGAGGCCAACCACGACGGCCACGGCGAGGATTTTTCAGACAACATGGGCACCGAAGGTCCCAGCGACGACCCGGAGATCATCGCCGCGCGCGCGCTGCGCAAGCGCAACATGCTGGCCACGGTGCTGCTTTCGCAGGGCACGCCGATGCTGCTGGCGGGCGACGAGATCGGCCACACCCAGCATGGCAACAACAACGCCTATTGCCAGGACAACGCGCTGACATGGCTGGACTGGGCGCGCGCGGACACCGCGCTGATGGCGTTCACCGCGAAGCTGATCGCGTTCCGCGATGCGCATCCGATCCTGCGGCAGAAGCGCTTTCTGCATTCCCAGCCGCGCGGCGCCGACGGGGCCGAGGATCTGGTGTGGTGGCATGCCTCGGGGCGGCGGATGGCGCCCGCGGACTGGGAAGACCCCGAGCTTCGGCACATCTGCGTCGAGCTGCGCAAGGCGTCGGGGACGCCGGCCTATGACGATCTGGAATACGCGATCTTCCTGATCTTCAACGCCGGCGCGGCGATGCATGTCGCCCTGCCCAGGCCGCCCGAGGGGCAGATCTGGTCGCGCCACATCAACACCGCCGCGCCCGAGGGTGAACCGGAAACGCTTGCCGCCATCGCGCATGTGCCCGCGCAGTCGGTGTCGGCGCTGGTGCTGGACCCCGTGCGGGACGCGCCGTCGGAGGCGCCGTCGGGGGCGCCGTCGGGGGCGCCGTCGGGGGCGCCGTCGGGGGCGCCGTCGGGGGCGGGCGCGGCACCATGAGCGCCATCGACGCGCTGTGCCGCGCAATGGGCGTGGTCTGGGCCTATGTCGACGGCGCCGGGCGCAACCAGTGCGCCCCGGTCGAAAGCCGGTTGGCGGTGCTGCGCGCACTGGGCGTGGACGTGACGACCGAGGCCGACGCGCAGGCCGCGCTTGCCGCCCTGCCACCGGCGCCGGCGTGGCAGGTGCTGGACCCCGGCGCGCAACCCCGCCCCGGGCGCGCCTGGCGGCTGGTGCTGGAGGACGGCGGCACGGAAACCGGCACCGGTGCGCTTCCCCCGCTCCCGCCCGGCCGCCACCGACTCGAGGTCGACGGGACCATCACCACCCTGCTGGTCGCCCCGCCGCGCCTGCCGCGCCCGACGCGCGCCTGGGGGCTGACCGTGCCGCTCTACGGGCTGTGGGAAGGGGCGCAGACCGGCCCGGGCAGCTACGCCGCGCTGGCCGATCTGGCGCGCGCAGTGGCGCCGCTGGGGGCCGGGTTTCTGGGGCTGAACCCGGTGCATGCGGGCTTCGACGACCCGCAGAACTTCAGCCCCTACGCGCCCTCGCACCGCCGGCGGTGGAACGTGTTGCACATCGACGCGGGCGGCGATCACGCCGACACCGGCGCGCTGGTCGATTATGCGCGCGCCCTGCCCGCCCAGCGCGCGGCGCTGCGCGCGCGCTATGCCGATTTCGCGGGCGATCCGGCGTTCGACCGGTGGCGCGCCGCGGAAGGCACGGCGCTGCAGGACTTCGCCACGCATCAGGCGCTTTCGGACCGATACGGCCCCTACTGGCCCGACTGGCCCGCCGCGCTGCAATCACCCGACAGCCCCGAAACCCACGCCTTCGCGCGAACGCACGCCGACGCGGTGCGCTTCCACGCCTGGTGCCAGTGGCAGGCCGAGGGGCAGCTGGGCGCCGCGCGCGACGCCGCCCGCCACATGGCGCACGGGCTCTATCTGGACCTCGCCGTCGGCACCCACCCCGCAGGCGCCGAGACATGGGCCGAGCCCCGGCTCTTCGCGCGCAGCGTGTCACTGGGCGCGCCGCCCGATCTGCTGGCGCCGCTGGGCCAGCGCTGGGGGCTGGCGCCGATGGACCCGCGCGCGCTGGCGGCGACCGGCTTCGCCGCGCTGGCCGAGACGCTGCGCCAGCAGCTGCGCTTCGCGCGGCTTTTGCGGATCGATCATATCCTGGGCTTCGAGCGCGCCTTCTGGGTCCCCGAGGGCGACCTGCCCGGCGTCTATGTCCAGATGCCGCGCGAGGCGCTGCTCGCCGTCGCGCGGATCGAGGCCGCGCGCGCCGGCGCCACCGTGATCGGCGAGGATCTGGGCACCGTCCCCGATGGCTTGCGCGCGCGGCTCGGCGCGTCTGGGATCCTGGGCTGCCGCTGCGCGATGTTCGACCCCGACCTGCCCGCGCGCGCCTATTCCGACGCCGCGCTGACCAGCTTTTCCACCCATGACCTGCCCACATGGGCGGGCTGGCGCGCGGGCCGCGATCTGGACTGGCGCGAACGCCTGGGCGAAATGCCGCCCGCGCAGGCCGACACCGCCCGCGCCGCCCGCCGCGCCGATGTCGCCAGTTTCGACGCCGCCGCCGGCACGAACGGCGCCGACCCGGTCGCGCTGCACGCGCATCTTGCGCGCACGCCCGCGCCGCTGGTGGCGTTCCAGGCCGAAGATATCTGCGGCGTGATGGAACAGCCCAACCTGCCCGGCACCATCTTCGAGCACCCCAACTGGCGCCGCCGCCTGCCGCTGTCGGTCAGCGCGCTTGCAGCCGCGCCCGCGTTGCGCGACTCTGCCGCCGCGTTCGACGACCCGCACCCACCGGAGGCCCGCCCATGATCCGCACCGTTCCCACCGCGCCCATCGACGGGCAGAAACCCGGCACCTCGGGGCTGCGCAAGAAGACGCGCGTGTTCATGGCGCCGGGCTATCTGGAGAACTTCGTCCAGAGCATCTGGAACGCCATCGGCGGCGTGTCGGGCAAGACGCTGGTGCTGGGCGGCGACGGGCGGTTCTTCAACGACCGCGCCGCGCAGGTGATCGCGAAGATGGCCGCGGCGTCGGGGGCGGCGCGGGTGATCGTGGGGCAGAACGCGCTTCTGTCCACGCCCGCCGCGTCCAACCTGATCCGGCTGCGCGGCGCCGATGGCGGCATCATCCTGTCGGCCAGCCACAACCCCGGCGGCGAGGCCGAGGATTTCGGCGTGAAATACAACGGCGCCAATGGCGGCCCGGCGCCCGAGGCGATCACCGAAAGAATCTTCGCGGAAACAAGGGCTTTGCAGGAGTATCGCATCCTCGATATCGCCGATTGCGATCTGGCAACGCCGGGCGAGGCGCGGCTGGGCGACATGGTGGTCGAAGTCGTGGACCCCGTCGCCGACTACCGCGCGCTGATGGAGAAACTGTTCGATTTCAAGGCAATCCGCGCACTTCTTGAGTCGGGCTTTCAACTGCGCTTCGATGCCATGCACGCCGTGACCGGCCCCTATGCGCGCGCCATCCTCGAAGGCGCGCTGGGCGCGGCGCCGGGGTCGGTGGTCAACGCGGTGCCGCTCCCCGATTTCGGCGGCGGGCATCCGGACCCGAATCCGGTCTGGGCGCGCGATCTGATGGACACCATGTTCGCCGCCGACGCCCCCGATTTCGGCGCGGCCTCGGACGGCGACGGGGACCGCAACATGATCGTCGGGCGCGGGGTCTATGTGACGCCGTCGGACAGCCTGGCGGTGCTGGCGGCGAACGCGCATCTGGCGCCGGGCTACACGCGCGGGCTGACGGGCGTGGCGCGGTCGATGCCGACTTCGGCGGCGGTAGACCGGGTGGCGGCGGCGCGCGGCTTCGATTGCTTCGCCACGCCCACGGGGTGGAAGTTCTTCGGCAACCTGCTCGACGCCGGGCGCGCGACGTTGTGCGGCGAGGAATCCGCCGGCACCGGCTCGGACCATGTGCGCGAGAAGGACGGGCTGTGGGCGGTGCTGTTGTGGCTCAACATCCTGGCCGCGCGGCGCGAGAGCGTGGCCGGGATCATGGCCGCGCACTGGGCCGAGTTCGGGCGCAACTACTACTCGCGCCATGACTACGAGGCGCTGGACACCGCCATCGCCACCGCGCTGATGGAGGATCTGCGCGCCCGCCTGCCCGACCTGCCGGGCACCGACGCGGCGGGGCTGACCGTCCAGAGCGCCGAGGATTTCGCCTACACCGACCCGGTCGACGGCTCGGTCGCGCGCGCACAAGGGCTGCAGATCGGGTTCGAGGGCGGCGCGCGGCTGGTGCTGCGGCTCTCGGGCACCGGCACCGAGGGCGCGACCCTGCGCGTCTATCTGGAACGCTTCGCCCCCGGCCCCGACGGGCTGGACGACGACCCGCAAGCCGCGCTCGCCCCGGTGATCGCCGCAGCCGAAGCGCTGGCCGGGATCGCCGCGCGCACCGGGCGCACGGCGCCGGATGTGATCACCTGAGCACAGGAAAACGCCCGCCGGTTGGCGGGCGTTGTCCTGTTCGCGGAAAGCGCAATGCTCACTCCGCCGCGATCGCCGTCGGAGCGGGCGCCCTGCCCGCAGGGTGATCAGCGCGCGGTTCGGCGTCCTCTTCGATCAGCACCCTGTGCAAGGTGGCGACGGCGTCATCCATACGCTCGCGGGCGATGACGAACTGCACCTCGATCCGGCGCATGCCCTGCTGCAGCGCCAGCGGGCGGATGCCCTGCGCCTCCAGCGCCTCGAGCCCGCGCCGGGCGATGGCCAGATCGCTCAGGTCCGAGCCGATGACCGACACCATCGCCAACGGGCGGGTGGTGATCTCGGCGTTGGGGTATTTCGCGCTCAGGTCGCGCTCCACCCGGCGAATCGACTTGAGCGAGGCATCGAGCCAGTGCGTGATCGAATTGGCGTTCGATATCTTGGACACGATCCGGATGTTGTGCCGGGTCAGCGCCTCGAGGATCGCGGCGTCGTAGCCCTTGACGCCCACCATGTCGGGCTCGTGGACCTCGAACCCCTGCAGGGGCAGGCCGGTGACCATTTCGACGCGGCCCGGAGCGCCGCCGTCGGGGCCGATCAGCGTGCCGGGGTCCTCGGGCTCGAACGCATGCTTGACGCGCAGCGCAACATCGGCGCGGCGCAGGATGCGCGCGGCGTTGGGGTGGATCGCCTCCATGCCCATGTTCGACAGCTGGTCGGCCACGTCGAAGCTGGTTTGCCCGATCTTGCGCACCGCATCGAGCCCCACGACCTTGGGGTCGGCCGAGGACAGGTGGAACTCCTTGTGGATGATCGCCTCGGACGCGCCGGTGAGCGCGGCGATATGGGCGAACACCACCTCGGAATAGCCGCGGTCGTATTCGCGCATCAGCCCCTCGCGGCATTGCGCGTAGCCGGTGACGATCGGCAGCTCGGATGCCAGGTCGATATTCGCCAGCGCACTGGTGAGGCGGTCCTCAAGATAGGGCTGGTTCTCGTCACGCCAGCCGGTGAGGTCGACGAAGCGCGCATTGACGCCCGCGCGCTGCAGCAGCAGCGAGGTGACGAAGGCCGAATGCGCCTCGCCCAGTCCCGAGAGCAGTTCGCGCAGCGTCATCATCTGGTTGTCGATGCGGAAATGCCCGTAAGAGCCCAGCCGGTGCAGGTCGATCATGCAGGCGCGCGCGCCTTCGATCCGGTCGCGCACGAAGGCGTCGGCGCGCTCGCGGTCACCGGCATGGGTCAGGATCTGGCCATGCAGGCGCATCATCTCGGCGCCGGTGGCGTTCAGCGCCTCGGACCAGCCGGAACCGGCATCGTCATTGGCAAACGACGCGTAGACCCCGCTCTCGCCGGTTTTCTTGTGCTCCAGCAGCAGGTTGGTGATCCCGCCGAAGGCCGAAACCACGAAGATCCGGTTGTAGATCTCGGCGTCCGGGCGTTCACCCTTGTAGAGCGTGTCCAGCAATTCGCCGCTGCGGCTCATGCAGGTTCCACCGATCTTTTCGACAGTATGTGCCATCATCTTGCGCGCTGTCGGCTTTTCACCCGCGCGCCCTGTTGTGAATGTCCCGTGGTCAGTCGGCCGCCGCGTAGGAGCCGTCCTCGCGGTGCACCTCGGTCCCGGTCACGGGCGGGTTGAAGCAGCAGGCCAGCACCAGCTCGTCATCGCAGCGGATGGTGTGCTTGTCGTGCTGGTCGAGCGCATACATCACGCCGGGGCGGATCTGGTGGACCGTGCCGGTGGCCAGATCCTCGATCGTGCCCTTGCCCGCGATGCAATACACGCTTTCGAAGTGGTTCTTGTAGTGGAAGCTGTGCGTGCTGCCCGCGGCGATGGTGGTGATGTGGAAGCTGAACCCCATCCCGTCACCGGCCAGCAGAAGCCGCACCGACTCCCACTGCTGGGCGGCAACGCGGCGGTCGGTGGTCTTGGCTTCGTGGAAATCGCGAACGATCATAGGGGCTTACTCCGCTGCAATGGGGCTGGCTTCGGTCAGTTCGGCGCGCACCGCGGCTTCGATGGTGTCAAGCCCGGCGTCGAGTTGCGCCTGCGGGATGGTCAGCGGTGCCAGAACCTTGACCACCTCATCATGCGCGCCCGAGGTCTCGATCACCAGCCCATGCGCGAAGCAGCGCGCGCAGACGGCGCCGGCCAGCTCGCCCGAGCCGACATCGACGCCCTGCATCATGCCGCGCCCCTTGACCCGGCCGCCGGGGATCATCGCGGCGATGCGTTTCAGCCGCTCGGTGATCACCGCCGCCTTGGCCTCGGTCCGTTTCTGGAACGCATCGTCGGTCCAGAACTTTTCCAGCGCCACGCGGGCGGTGATGAAGGCATGGGTGTTGCCGCGGAAGGTGCCGTTGTGTTCGGCGGGCTTCCAGATGTCCAGATCGGGGCGGATCAGCAACGCGGCAAAGGGAAGCCCCATCCCCGACAGCGACTTCGCCAGCGGGATCAGGTCGGGGGTCACGCCCATGCCCTCGAAGCTGAAGAACGGCCCCGTGCGCCCGATGCCCGACTGGATATCATCGGCGATCAGCAGCGCGCCATGCTTCTTTGCCAGCGCCGCGATTCCCTTCAGGAATTCGGGGCTCGCGGCGTTCAGCCCGCCCTCGCCCTGCACGGGTTCGATCAGGAACGCCGCCGGCGCATCGATCCCACCCGAGGGATTGTCGAGCATCGCCTCGATATAGGCGAGGCTGTCGACGCCTTCGATCGCGCCTTCATAGGGCATCCGCACCACGCCATGCAGCGCCATGCCGCCGCCGCCGCGCTTGCCGGCGTTGCCGGTCGCGGCCAGCGCGCCCATGGTCATGCCGTGGAAACCGTTGGAAAACGCCACGATGGTCTCGCGCCCGGTGACCTTGCGGGCAAGCTTCATCGCGGCCTCGACCGCGTTGGTGCCGGTGGGTCCGGTCATCATGACCTTGTGCTCCATCGCGCGCGGGCGCAGGATCACGCGCTCGAACGTCTCGAGGAACGCGCGCTTGGCATCGGTGTGCATGTCCAGCCCGTGCGTGATGCCATCGCCGGCAATGTGCTCGATCAGCGCGGCCTTCATGTCGGGGTCGTTGTGCCCGTAATTGAGTGACGAGCACCCCGCCAGGAAATCGGTGTAGTCGCGGCCCTCGCTGTCGGTGAGCGTGGCGTTGCGGGCAGAGACGAACTCGACCGGGAAGCTGCGGCAGTAGCTGCGCGCCTCGGATTCGCGGCGTTCGTAGATGTTCGTGTGACCGGTGGTCATGAGATCAACCTCTCTGGTTGCGGAATTCGGGGGTGAGACACGGACGCGGCCCCGTGCGGAGGCCGCGTCGCGTGTCGGTGCGGGACGAGTGCGGGCTCAGGCAGCCTTGCGATCGGCGGCGGAGTCGAGCGCGATCGTCACCAGATGCTCGGTGTCATGCGCGCCGTCGAAATGCGCCTCGCGCTCGTAATGCGGCGCGTGGGTCAGATCGCCGCCCAGTCGCTTCGCAAACCCGCGAAACAGCCCCCATGACGCATCGTTGTCGCGCGTGATCGTGGTTTCCAGCTGCGAGACCTTGGCGCAGGCGGGGCGGTCGAGCAGCGCGCTGAGCATCCGCCCGCCAAGGCCGATTCCGCGCATCGAGCTGCACACTGCGACCTGCCAGACGAAGACCGTCGACGGGCGCCCGGGCGGAATATGCGCCGACACCCAGCCCACGACCTCGCCGTCATGCTCGGCCAGAACGCAGGTGTCGGCGAAGTGGTCGCACTGCACCAGGTTCATGTACATCGAGTTTTCGTCCAGCGGCTTGCACCGCCCGATCAGCGCCCAGACATCGGACCCATCGCCCTTGGTCGGCTTGCGCAGGCGCAGCGTGCCCTTGGATGTTTCGATAATTGTGCGAATCTGGCGACCCATGACTGTGTTACCCGCTGTTTTTGCTTCGTTGACCGATATATATGCGAGGGGCAGCTCATTGCAACCCGCGCGGAAAATAGAGGGTTCTTGACGATTTTCCGCTTTGTTTGTGCGCATCTAGGCCGATCCACCCGCCCCTTTTCCGGGCATCTTGAAAATTTTTGTTTCGGATACCTAATCATTATATATGCGAAGTGTCTCCGGCGGGCGCGGTGCCCTTGTGCTTGACCAGCAACACGGGCGCGGGGCAAACAGGGACGTGTTGAGGAGGATATCGCGTGAAGAGCCGTGCCGACGAAACCCTGATCGCGCTCAGACGGATCCTGCGCGCGATCTCGACCAATGACCGCGCCATCGCGCGCCATTCGGGGCTGACCAACGCGCAGATGCTGGTGCTGCACGCGCTGGTCGATACCGGCCACGAACTGCCGCGCGACATCGCCCGGCGGCTGGGCGTGTCGCAGGCGACCGTCACCGCGCAGATCGACCGGCTCGAGGCGCGCGGCTTCGTCCGCCGCGAGCGTCGGCAGGCGGATCGGCGGATGGTCTGGGTGATCCTGACCGATGCGGGACGCGCACAGCTCGATGCCGCTCCCGACCCGCTGCATGACCGGTTCATCCGCCGCTTCGACGCGCTTGCCGACTGGGAACAGGCGATGCTGATGGCCGCCACCGAGCGCATGGGCCAGCTGTTCGACGCGCGCGACGTCGAGCCGCTGCTGGAACAGGACGACACGCAGCGCAAATCCCCCGCAGCGTGACACACCGCGCCGTGCCGGGCGCTTTACATGCGCGCGCCGCTGCCTAGATATCCTGCAGACCCGCGTTGGAGGACGCTCACATGAAAAGCACGCGGCCCGCACTCAGCACGCTCGATCCGGTCTGGGATCGCATCCACGCCGAGGCAGAGACCGCCGTGGCGGCCGAGCCGCTCCTTGGGGGCATGATCCACTCCTCGATCCTGCACCATGCGACGTTGGAGAAGGCGCTTGCGTTCCGGTTCTCGCTCAAGCTGGCCTCGGGCGAGATGAGCGAGCAGGTGCTGCGCGAGATCGCCGACGAGGCGCTCGCCGACGACCCCGCCATCGGCGAGGCCGCGCGCGCCGATCTGGTGGCCACCTATGAACGCGACCCGGCCTGCAGCCGGTTCCTGCAGCCGCTGATGTATTTCAAGGGGTTCCAGGCGGTGCAGGCGCATCGGATCGCGCATTGGCTGCACAGTCGCGGGCGCACCGATTTCGCCTCGTATATCCAGATGCGCATGTCCGAGCTGTTCAGCATCGACATTCACCCCGCCGCGCGTATCGGGCGGGGCATCATGATCGACCACGCGCATTCCATCGTGATCGGCGAGACCGCGTCGGTGGGCGACAACGTCTCGATGCTGCATTCGGTCACGCTGGGCGGCACCGGCAAGGAAGACGGGGACCGCCACCCGAAGATCGGCTGCGGTGTGCTGATCGGCGCGGGCGCCAAGGTGCTGGGCAACATCACCGTGGGCGCGTGCTCGCGCATCGCCGCCGGGTCGGTGGTGCTCGAGGATGTGCCGCCCAAGACGACCGTTGCGGGCGTGCCCGCGCGCATCGTGGGCGAGGCCGGCTGCGCGCAACCCTCGATCACCATGGACCAGATCCTGCGCGGCGAGGTCTGAGCGGGCTTCCCGCCCGCGCCGCGATGCGCTAGCCCGCGCACCATGCCACGTTACGCGCTGAAGATCGAATATGACGGCAGTCCTTTCCGGGGCTGGCAACGCCAGCGCGACCTGCCATCGGTGCAGGGCGCGGTCGAGGCCGCGATTGCGCGGCTCGAGCCTGACGCGCCGGCCATCGCCGCCGCCGGGCGCACCGACACCGGGGTCCACGCCACCGCGCAGGTCGCCCATGTCGATCTGCGCCGCGACTGGGATCCGTTCCGGCTGGCCGAGGCGCTGAACCACCACCTTCGCCCGCACCCGGTGGCGGTGCTGGCCGCAGCGCCGGTGGACGACGCCTTCCATGCCCGGTTCTCGGCCATCGAGCGGCGCTACCGCTTCCGCGTGCTCGCCCGGCGCGCGCGCCCGGCGTTGGCGGCGGGGCAGGTCTGGCACATCCGCCATGCGCTCGACATCGACGCCATGCGCGCGGGCGCGGCGCATCTGGTGGGGCACCACGATTTCACCACCTTCCGCGCCAGCCAGTGCCAGGCGGCCTCGCCCGTCAAGACGCTCGATGCGCTTCGGATCTCGGCGCGCCCGGTCCCGCACGGGATGGAAGGCCGCTTCGACCTGCGTGCGCGCTCGTTCCTGCACAACCAGGTGCGCAGCATCGTCGGCACGCTGGAGCGCGTCGGCGCCGGCGCGTGGACCCCCGACGATGTAGCGGCAGCGCTGGCCGCGCGCGACCGCGCGGCGTGCGGCCCTGTCGCGCCCCCGCAGGGCCTGTGCCTGACGGGTGTCGGGTATCCCGATGACCCCTTCGCGACGCCGGCTGAAAACGGTCTAGGCCCGCGGTCCGGGTCAAGGCGCTGATGATGGGCGCCCCAGCAACGCGGGGGCTTGCGCGGGTTTGCTCACCTCGGCACAGCGGCGCTCAGCTCAGCACCCGGTCAGCTCAGCACCCGGTCAGCTCAGCACCCGGATCGTCATCACCGACCACATCCCCCACATCGCGGTGACGAAGATCGCGATCATGCCGATCACCTGCGTCCAGAAGCGAAGCCGCGCCAGCCGCTTCCACAGCACCTCGCCGCGCGCGTCGTGGGCTTCGATCCACGCCGCGGCGCGCAAGCCAAGAAAACCGGTCAGGCTGAGCGGGAAACCCAGCAGGAACAGCGCCTGCGCAAGCTCCACCCCGTAGCCGAAGCCAAGCATCATCAGCACCGTCAGCACCGCCGCCCAGAACGCCACCAGCCAGTGGCCGAGGCTGCGCACCACGGCCATGCGTCGGCGCACCTGGATATGCGCCAGTGTCTCGGCGTCGGCGGCTGCCTGCCCGCCCTTGCGTCGGGCGCGCGCGACCAGATCGTAGGGAACGCCCAGCGTGAAATGCGACGCGGTCGACCACGTCACCGCCAGCACGAACCAGAACCAGATCGAGGTGAAGGACCGCATGTCGATCAGCGCAAAGAGATTGTCGTACCAGCTCACGCAGGGGCCTCATGGTGGTTCCGGTGGACGGCTTGTCGCGTGTTACCCGCCGCCGGCTCCGGGCGAAAGAGCGAAACCCGGTGCCCGAGGAGCGCCCCCGGGGCGCGCGGGGTGGGTGGGCGGGAGCGCGGCCCGGGGGCGCGGGGGATGACGCGCGACGGACACGCTCAGGCACCATCCTCCGCGCCGAGGCTGTCCAGAAACTCGACCACCGCCGGTCCCAGCTCCTCGACGATGACCGCGACGCCCCGCGCGTTCGGGTGGATCTGGTCGTCCTGCATCAGCTCCGCGAACCGCTCGCCCCGCGCGGCGCGTGCCGACATCGGCGCCAGCAGGTCGGGGTAGAGCGTCGCGCCATGCGCCTCGGCCAGTTCCGGATACATCGCCGCGAAGGCATCGCGGAATTCGGGGCCGAAATTCCCCGGCGCCGGCAGCCCCACCAGCATCGCGGGGATGCCCTCCTCGCCCAGCCGCGCCAGGATCGCGTCCAGATTGGCGCGGCTCTCGGCCGGATCGATCCCGCGCAACAGGTCGTTGCCACCGAGCGCGACCAGCATCGCGTCGGCGGGCTCGGCCAGCGTCCAGTCCAGTCGCGCGCGCCCGCCGGCGGTGGTGTCGCCCGAGACGCCCGCGTTGATCACCTTGACGTCATGCCCTTCGGCGTCCAGCCATGCCTGCAGTTGCGGCACCAGCCCGTCCTCCTCGGGCAGGCCGAAGCCCTGCGTCAGGCTGTCGCCCAGCGCCACCAGCCGCAGCGGCTCGGCCGCCGCCGGCAGCGCCATCCCCAGCGTCACCCCCGTTGCCAGCACCGCCGCCGCGGCGCAGCGCTTGCCATGCCGGGCCAAGGCACCATATGCCCAAGCAGGCAGACAGGCAGGAACCGACACCATGGCAGACCCCGTTCTTTCGCTCGACGACGCGCGGCTGACGCTGGCTGGCAATGCCGGCCCGGTCGAAATCCTGCGCGGCATTTCGCTGCGGGTCGAGCGGGGTGAAACGCTGGGGTTGATCGGTCCGTCGGGGTCGGGCAAGTCGTCTCTCCTGATGCTCATGGGCGGGCTGGAACGCGCCACCGGCGGGCGGGTCGAAGCGCTGGGCCACGACCTTACCGCGCTGGACGAGGACGCGCTCGCCCGGCTTCGTCGCACGAATATGGGGGTGGTGTTCCAGTCTTTCCACCTCATCCCCACCATGACCGCGCTGGAAAACGTGGCGACGCCTCTGGAACTGGCCGGCCGCGCCGACGCCTTCGACCGCGCGGCGGAGGAGTTGCAGGCGGTGGGCCTCGGGGCGCGGCTGGACCATTACCCCGCGCAGCTTTCGGGTGGCGAGCAGCAGCGCGTCGCGCTCGCCCGCGCGGCCGCGCCACGCCCGGCGATCCTGCTGGCGGATGAGCCGACCGGGAACCTCGACCAGACCACGGGCGAGACGATCATGGACCTCCTGTTCGGGCTGCGCGACCGTCACGGCGCCACGCTGGTTCTGGTCACCCACGCCCCCGAGCTCGCGCGGCGCTGCGACCGGGTGGTGCGCCTCGCCGATGGCCGCATCGCGGCTGAGGACCACCCCCGCGCGCTCGCCGGGGCCGCCGAATGAGCCTGCGCGTCGCCGCGCGCATCGCCCGGCGCGAGATGCGCGCGGGTCTGCGCGGCTTCTGGGTGTTCCTGATGTGCCTGACGCTTGGCGTGGGCGCGATCGCGGCGGTGGGCTCGGTGCGCGCCGCGATCGATGCCGGGCTCGCCGAAGAGGGCGCGACGCTGCTCGGCGGCGACGCGGAGCTGCGCCTGACCTACCGCTTCGCCGACGACGCCGAGCGCGCCTGGATCGACGGCTTCGCGACCGCCGTGTCCGAGGTGGTGGATTTCCGGTCGATGGCGGTGGCGGGCGACGACCGCTCGATCACGCAGGTCAAGGCCGTGGACGACGCCTACCCGCTGCTCGGCGCGGCGGTGCTTGACCCGCCCATGCCGCTGGCCGAGGCGTTCGCGGGCGCGGACGGCCTGCCCGGCGGCGCGATGGACCGACTGCTGGTCGACCGGCTGGGGCTGGAGGTCGGCGACACCTTCCGCCTTGGCGTGCAGGACTTCGTGCTGAGCGCGGTGCTGGTGCGCGAGCCCGACGCGGTCGGCGCCACCTTCGGCTTCGGCCCGCGCACGCTGGTGCGGACCGAGGCGCTGGCCGACTCCGACCTGCTGGGCCCCGGCACGCTGTTCGAGGTGCAATACCGCATGCTGCTGCCAGCCGGCACCAGCCTTGATGCGGCGCGCGCCGACGCGCTCGAGGCCGTGTCGGGCGCGCGCTGGCGCGACAGCCGCCGCGCCGCGCCCGGCGTGGATGTGTTCATCGAGCGGATCGGGTCGTTTCTGGTGCTGGTGGGCCTCGCCGGGCTGGCCGTGGGCGGCGTGGGCGTGTCCGCAGCCGTGCGCAGCTATCTGGAGCGCAAGACCGCCACCATCGCCACGCTGAAAACGCTGGGCGCCGAGGCGCGGACGATCTTCGCGGTCTACCTGTTCCAGATCGGCGCGCTGACGGCGCTGGGCGTCGCGCTCGGCGTCGCGCTGGGGGCCACCGCGCCCTTCATCGCCGCGCCGCTGCTGGCCGAGCAACTGCCCGTGGCCCCGCAGGTGGTGCTGCGCCCCGCCCCGCTGGCCGAGGCCGCGCTCTACGGCGTGCTGACCGCGCTGATCTTCACGCTCTGGCCGCTGGCGCGCACCGAGCGGGTGCGCGCGGCGGCGATCTTCCGCGGCCTGGGACCCGAGGCACGCGCCCTGCCGCGCTGGCCCTACCTTGCCGTGATCGCGGTGCTGGCCGCGGTGCTGGTGAGCGCGGCCATGAGCTTCGCCGCCGTGCCGCTGCTGGCGCTGGCCACCGCCGGCGCCATCGCCGCGGCGCTGCTGGCTCTGGCGGCGGTGGCCGTGGGTGTGCGCATGGCCGCGCGCCGCGCGGCACGCGCGCGCGCGCTGCGCGGCCGCACGGCGCTGCGCGGCGCGCTCGGCGCCATGGCCAGCCCGACCGAAGCCACCGGCGCGGTGATCGTGTCGTTGGGGCTGGGGCTGACGGTGCTGGCCGCAGTGGGCCAGATCGACACCAACCTGCGCAACGCCATCGCCGCCGACCTGCCCGAGCGCGCGCCATCCTATTTCTTCCTCGACATCCAGCGCGACCAGATCGACGGGTTTCTGGAGCGCGCCGAGGCCGACCCGCAGGTCAGCCGCGTCGACACCGCGCCGATGCTGCGCGGGGTGATCCGCGCCATCAACGACACCCCCGCGCGCGAGCATCCCCGCTCGGACCACTGGGTGCTGCGCGGTGATCGCGGGCTGACCTATGCCGCCACGCAGGCCGAGGGGATGACCCTGACCGCGGGCGATTGGTGGCCCGAGGACTACTCAGGTCCGCCCCTGGTCAGCTTCAGCGCCGCCGAGGGCGCCGAACTGGGGCTGCAGATCGGCGACCGCATCACCGTCGACGTTCTGGGCCGCGATGTGACCGCCGAGATCGCGAACTTCCGCGAGGTCGATTTCTCGACCGGCGGGATGGGCTTCGTGATGACGCTCTCACCCGAGCCGCTGCGCAGCGCCCCGCATACCTTCATCGCGACGCTTTACGCCGAGGAAGTCGCCGAGGGGCCGCTGCTGCGCGAACTCTCGGGCGCGTTTCCCAACATCACCGCCATCCGCGTGCGCGAGGCCGCCGAGCGCGTGACCGAGGCGCTGGGCCAGATCGCCACCGCCACCGCCTACGCGGCGCTTGCGACGTTGATCACCGGTTTTGCGGTGCTGATCGGCGCGGCGGCGGCGGGCGAGGGCGCGCGCGTGCGCGAGGCGGCGATCCTCAAGACCCTTGGCGCCACGCGACGCGCGATCCTGACAAGCTTCGCGCTGCGCGCGGCGCTGATGGGGGCCGCCGCCGGACTGGTCGCCATCGGCGCGGGCGCGGCCGGGGCCTGGGCGGTGATGCGCTTCGTGATGGACAGCGCCTATCGATTCGAGCCAGTGTCGGCCGTGGCCATCGTGGCCGGCGGCGTGGTGGTCACCCTGCTGGCGGGGCTGGCCTTCGCGTTGCGGCCGTTGTCGGTGCGCCCCGCGCGGGTGCTGCGCACACAGGAGTGAACCCCATGTCGACCCTGCACAGCCGCGCCGCCCACGCCCCCGCGGAACCCGCGCAACAAGATGATGTGTCGGTCTTCGCACCGGACCCGGGCACGGGGCGGCAGTTCCGCACCGCGCTGGGGCGCTTCGCCACCGGGGTGACGGTGATCACCACCACCGGCCCCGACGGCCCGATGGGGATCACCGCCAACAGCTTCGCGAGCCTGTCGCTCGACCCGCCGCTGGTGCTGTGGTCGCCCGCGCGCGCCTCGCGCCGCTTTGCAGCATTCACCGAATGCGCGCATATGGCGATCCATGTCCTGGGGTCGGACCAGACGGCGTTGGCCGAGCACTTCGCCCGCCGCGCCGCCACCGCCGAGATCGCTGGGGTCGAAGCGGGCATCGGCGGCATGCCACTGCTGCCCGGGGTGCTGACCTGCCTCGAATGCGCGCTCCATGCAGTGCACCCGGGCGGCGATCACGCGATCGTCGTGGGGCGCGTGTTGCGCGTGCGCACGCGCCCCGGCGCGCCGCTGGTGTTCCATGAGGGCGGGTTCCAGGGGCTGGCTGATCTTCCACGCGCTGATTGACCGCAGCGCCTCCGCGCCCCCGCGCGTCGCCCACCCGCCCACCCCGACGCGCGGGGGCGCGGAGGCGCTTACAAGTT
>PUOA01000170.1 GCA_003551925.1 Paracoccaceae bacterium | reverse complement strand
GCTTGACGAGCCCACGCGCGGGGTGGATGTGGGGGCGAAGTTCGACATCTACCGCCTGATCCGGCGGCTTGCCGATGCGGGGCTGAGCGTGATCCTCGCCTCCTCGGACCTGCCCGAGATCCTGGGCCTCGCCGACCGGATCGCGGTGCTGCAGGAGGGACGACTGGTGCATCTGCTGGACAATGACGGCCTGACCGAGGCCGACCTGCTGGCGCGCTGCTACGACCGGCTGGACGCCGCCGCCGCAGAGACGGGCGCGGGGGGCGCATGCTGACCCTCATCCGCCGCTTCGCCAGCCTTGCCGGGATGCTCGCCATCGTGGTGTTCTTCTGGGTGAACCTGCCCGACACCTTCATGACCGCGCGCAACTGGATCAACATCAGCCAGCAGATCAGCATGCTGGCGGTGATCGCGGCGACCATGACGGTGGTGATGGTGATGGGCGATTTCGACCTGTCGGTGGGCTCGATGGCGTCGCTGTCGGGGGTGGTGGCGGCGGTGCTGTTCGTTGAGGGCTGGTCGGTGCCTGCGGCGGTGTCGGTGGCGCTTGCGGTGGGGCTGGCGGGGGGGCTGCTGAACGGCGTGCTGGTGTCGGTGATCGGCATCCTGCCTTTCGTGGCGACGCTGGCGACACTCACGGTCTACAGCGGGCTGGCCTTCGTGGTCTCGGGCGGCAGCACCATCTTCGGGCGCGCGATCCCCGAGGCGTTTTCCGGCTTTGCGCGCAGCGGCCTGCCGCTGGGCACGCTGGACGGTCGGCCGCTGATGCTGCCCAACCTGACGCTGGTGGCCATCGCCGTGGCGCTGGTCGTCTGGGTGGTGCTGGAGCAGACCAGCTATGGCCGGCGGCTCTATGCCATCGGCGGCAATCGCGAGGCTGCGCGGTTGGCCGGGCTGCGCGTGACCTGGCTGCGGCTGTCGGCCTTTGCCTTCACCGGTGTCGGGGCGGCGATCGCCGGGCTGATGTTCGCCGCGCGCGTGGCCTCGGCCAACCCCACGCAGGGCTCGGGGCTGATGCTGACCGCCATCGCCGCGGTGTTCCTGGGCATGACGCTGACCGAGAACGGCCAGCCGCGGGTGCTGGCGACCATGGCGGGGGTGGCGGTGCTGGGGATCCTCGACAACGGGCTCACGCAGATGCGCGTGGACAGCTATGTGCGCGAGGTGCTGGTGGGCGTGATCATCATCCTTGCCGTGTCGGTCAGTGCGCTCAGCCGGCGCGGGCTGATGCGGGGGGCCCGGTGACCGCTGCGCGGTTCATCGGCTCCGAGGTCTATCGCGGCTCGAGCTACGGGCGCTGGCACCCGTTGCGTATCCCGCGCGTGCCCACGGTGATGGACCTCGCCCGCGCGCTGGGCTGGCTGGGGACTGATCGCTACATCAACAGCCCGCGCGCCAAGCCCGCCGCGCTGGAGCTGTGGCACACGCCCGCCTATGTCGCCGCGCTGCAACGCGCCGAAGCCGAGGGCCGCGTCGACAAGGCCACCCGCGCGCGCCACGGCCTCGGCACCACTGCCAACCCGGTGTTCCCGGAAGTCTTTCGCCGCCCCGCAACCTCGGCCGGGGGCGTGATGCTGGCGGCCGAGCTGGTGGCCGAGGGCGGCATGGTCCACGCCCCCGGCGGGGGCACGCACCATGCCTTTCCGGATCGCGCCAACGGGTTCTGCTACATCAACGATCCCGTGCTGTGCCTGCTGGCGCTGCGGCGGCTGGGGATGCAGCGGCTGGTCTATGTGGACATCGACGCGCATCACTGCGACGGGGTCGAACACGCCTTCGCAGGTGACCCCGACATGCGGCTGATCTCGGTGCACGAGAACCGACGCTGGCCCTTTACCGGCGCGCTCGGGGATGATGGGGGCGGGTCGGCCTTCAACCTGCCGGTCCCGCGCGGGTTCGACGACACCGAGATGCGCGCGCTGATCGAGCGGCTGATCGTGCCGCGCACCGCCGGCTTCGCGCCCGACGCGATCGTGCTGCAATGCGGCTCGGACGCGATCGAGGAGGACCCGCTGTCGCGCCTGTCGCTGTCCAACAACGCGCATCTGGACGTGGTGCGCGCGCTGCGCCCGCTCGCGCCGCGGCTGATTGTGCTGGGCGGGGGCGGTTACAACCCCTGGTCGGTGGCGCGCGCGTGGACCGCGGTTTGGGGTGTGCTCTCGGACCAGCCGCTGCCCGACCGCCTGCCGCCCCCCGCCGAGGCCGTGCTGCGCGGCCTGCGCTGGGAGGGTGCGCGCGCCGGAAAATCCCCGCCCGAGCACTGGTTCACCACGCTCATCGACCCCCCGTGCGAGGGGCCGCTGCGCCCCGAAATCACCGAAGCCCTGGACGCGCTGGCCCGTCGTTGATGCGCTCAATGCGCCGGTGGCGCGACGCGGGGTGAATGCGCCCGGCCGCGCCGGGCGCAAAGGGGCGTAGCCCCTCCCACCGCGCGAAGCGCCAGAAGGAGTGCGCGCGGCACGCGCGCGCCGCTGGATCACCGCTGCGGGGTCAGCGGATCGCGTGCGGCTCGAACCCCTGGTCCAGCATGTCCTGCGGCGCCACCGGGTAATCCCCCGAAAAACACGCGTCGCAATATTGCGGCTGGTCGGCGTTCCGGCCCTGCGCTTCGCCCACAGCGCGGTAAAGCCCGTCGAGCGAGATGAACTTCAGGCTGTCCACCCCGATATGCGCGCGCATCTCCTCCTCGCTCATGTGCGAGGCAAGGAGCTTGTCGCGGTTGGGCGTGTCCACCCCGTAGAAGCATGGCCACGCGGTCGGCGGCGAGGCGATGCGGAAATGCACCTCGGCCGCGCCGGCATCCAGGATCATGTCCTTGATCTTCATGCTTGTGGTGCCGCGCACCACCGAATCATCCACCAGCACGATCCGCTTGTCGCGGATCAGCGCGCGGTTGACGTTCAGCTTCAGCCGCACGCCCATGTCGCGGATCTGCTCGGTCGGTTCGATGAAGGTCCGGCCCATGTACTGGTTGCGGATGATCCCCATTGCATAGGGAATGCCCGATTGCTGGCTGTAACCGATGGCGGCGGGCGTGCCGCTGTCGGGGACCGGGCAGACCAGATCGGCCTCGACGGGCGCCTCGCGCGCAAGCTCCACGCCGATCGCGCTGCGCGTCTCGTAGACCGAGCGCGCGGCGATCATCGAATCGGGACGCGAGAAATAGACATGCTCGAACAGGCAGAACCGCGGTTGCCGGGGTGCGAAGGGGCGGTGACTTTCGACCCCGTCTGCGGTGATCACCACCATCTCGCCCGGCTCGATCTCGCGCACGAATTCGGCGCCAATGATATCGAGCGCGCAGGTCTCGGACGACAGCACCCAGCCATCGCCCACGCGGCCCAGCACCAGCGGGCGCACCCCCAGCGCGTCGCGCACGCCCATCAGCTTGGTGCGGGTCATGGCGACAATGGAAAAGGCGCCCTCCACCCGCCGCAGCGCGTCCTTCATGCGCTCGGGGATGGTTTTCTGGAAGCTGCGCGCCATCAGGTGGATGATGCACTCGCTGTCCGAAGTCGACTGGAAGATCGACCCGCGCTCGATCATCTCGCGCCGGATCGACGCAGCGTTGGTGATGTTGCCGTTATGCGCGATCGCCGCGCCGCCCATGGTCAGCTCGCCAAAGAACGGCTGCACGTCGCGGATCTGCGTGGCGCCCTTGGATCCGGCGGTGGAGTAGCGCACATGCCCGATGCCGATGGGGCCGGGCAGGCTGTCGATCACGCCGGCCTTGGTGAAGTTGTCGCGCACCAGCCCGAAGCGGTGCGCCGAATGAAAGCCGGTGGCGGGGTCGTGGGTGATGATCCCGCCCGCCTCCTGCCCGCGGTGCTGGAGCGCGTGCAGCCCCAGCGCGGTGAAGCTGGCGGCGTCGGCGACCCCGATGACGCCAAAGACGCCGCATTCCTCCCGGAGCTTGTCGTCGTCGAACGGATGGCTGGGCATGCCCTGCATGGCGGTCGGCGCCTCTTCGTGATCCGAATCCCACGCCCCGCGCCTATCCCAAACCGCGCAGAGTGTCACGCGCCCCGCGCCCGTGCAGGCGACTTGAGGCAGATCAAGGCGGGGCGGGCGGGACCGCGGCTAGCTGCGTGCTGATTGCCGTTGCATGCACGAAAGGACACACCACCATGAGTCACACCCCCCATGAGCTTGCCGAGGAATTCCCCGATGCAGGCGAGCGGTTGCACGACCTGAAGGTTTCGAACCCGCATTTCGCCCGCCTCGCCGATGAGTATCACGAGGTCAACCGCGCCATCCACCGCGCCGAAACGCTGGTCGAGCCGATGAGCGACGAGCACGAGACCGAGCTGCGCCGCAAGCGGCTGCACCTGAAGGACGAGATCGCGCGGATGCTGGCCGACGCCGCCTGACGCCCTGAAAGGACCGGCCTCGCGCCGCGCCTTCGCGCCTGCACGGCAACATTCCGGTTGCGTTTGTCGGGGCGGCATTCCTATTGTTGCCTCAATACAGAGGAGGCTTGACATGACCACCACGGATATGGCCGTGCCCCAGCCGATCCAGGTGTCCCGGGACCTGACCGAGGACGACCTGCGCGCGGCGCTGGCCAGCGGCTGGGATGACTTCAAGGCCGCGCCGCAGTTCGGCCTGTTCTTCGCGATGTTCTACGTGCTCGGCGGCGTGGCGCTCTATTTCGGCCTGTTCGCGCGGGGCGAATGGGCGTGGTTCATCCCGATCGCGGCGGGCTTCCCGCTGCTGGCGCCCTTCGCCGCGGTCGGGCTGTATCAGGCCAGTCGCCTGCGCGAGGCCGGCAAGCCCCAGAACTGGGGCGAGATCCTTGGCGCGATCCGCGGCCGCGGCGACGAGCAGTTGCTGCTGATGGCGGTCACCGTTCTGATCTTCTTCGGCTTCTGGGTGATCCTGGCGCGCGGGATCTTCGCGATCTTCTTCTCCCGCTCCGGCATCGGTGGTGAAACCATGGGCATGCTGCTGTCGGGGCCGGGCGTCTTGATGGTCATCGTGGGCTCTGCCGCCGGGGCGCTTGTGGCGCTGGCGCTGTTCACGGTCACCGTGGCCAGCCTGCCGATGCTGCTGGACCGCGACGTGGATTTCGTCACCGCGATGATTTCCAGCGCCGAGGTCGTGCGTTCGAACCCCCAGACCATGATGAAATGGGCCGGCGTGATCGCGGTGGCCCTGTTCGTGGCAATGATCCCCGTGTTCCTGGGGTTGCTGGTGGTGCTGCCGGTGCTTGGGCACGCGACATGGCACCTCTATCGCCGGGCCATCCCGGCGGGGGCGGAGCTTGCGGCGCATGACACCGTGCACCCGGGCGACGACCTGCCCACGCCGCCGCGCATGGCCGATGCGCCGCCGACGTCGGTGCCCGATCCGCAGGACCGCGATGGCGGTGACGGAATGACCAGGCCAGCGGGGCTGGACGCACCGCGCGGCGGGCAGGCCGACGATCTGCAGAAGATCACCGGCATCGGCCCGAAGCTTGAAGCGATGCTGAACGGCATGGGCTATTTCCATTTCGACCAGATTGCGGGGTGGGGCGCGGCCGAGATCGCGTGGCTCGACGCCAATCTCGAAGGCTTCAAGGGCCGCGCCAGCCGCGACGACTGGGTGGGGCAGGCGCGCAAGCTGTCGACCGGATCGTAGGGACGCGCGCCGGGCGGGGCGCCAGCCCTGCCGGCGCGTGCATGCACTCGCGCGGCTGAGGAGGAGCAGCCGCGCGCGCAGCCCGGCACCGATGGTGCCGGGCTTGTGTCTGTCTTGCGGTCCCGCCGGGTGCCGCTTGGCGCTGGCCAAGCGCCGTGCAAGCTGCTATGCGCCGCAGCGCAGCATCAACGGACAGACCCATGGACCTTCGCAACATCGCGATCATCGCGCATGTCGATCACGGCAAGACCACGCTCGTGGACGAGCTTCTCAAGCAATCCGGCGCCTTCCGCGAGGGCCAGTCGGTGGCCGAACGGGCCATGGACAGCAACGATCTGGAACGCGAGCGCGGGATCACGATCCTGGCCAAGTGCACCTCGGTCGAATGGGGGGCCACGCGGATCAACATCGTCGACACCCCCGGCCACGCCGATTTCGGCGGCGAGGTCGAGCGCATCCTGTCCATGGTCGATGGCGTGGTGCTGCTGGTGGATGCCGCCGAAGGCCCCATGCCGCAGACCAAGTTCGTCACCGCCAAGGCGCTGGCGCTGGGCTTGCGCCCGATCGTGGTGCTCAACAAGGTCGACAAGCCCGCCGCCGAGCCCGACCGCGCGCTGAACGAGGTGTTCGACCTGTTCGCCAATCTCGGCGCCGATGACGACCAGCTGGACTTTCCGGTGCTCTATGCCAGCGGGATCAACGGTTGGGCTGACACGGAACTCGACGGCCCGCGCGCCGACATGACGGCGCTGTTCGATCTGGTCACGCGCCATGTGCCCGCGCCTGCGCAGATCGCCGCCGCCGATGCGCCGTTCGCGATGCTCGCCACCACGCTGTCGGCCGACCCCTATCTGGGCCGCGTGCTCACCGGGCGGGTCGAAGCCGGACGCCTGCGCGCGGGCGCCACGCTGAAGGCGCTGTCGCGCGACGGTGCCAAGCTCGAATCGTTCCGGGTGACCAAGGTGCTGGCCTTCCGCGGGCTGGGCCAGAGCCCGATCGACGAGGCGCAGGCGGGCGACATCGTCACGCTGGCCGGCATGAGCAAGGCCACCGTCGCCGACACGCTGTGCGACCCCGCCCGCGACACGCCGCTTCCCGCGCAGCCGATCGACCCGCCGACGATCTCGGTCACCTTCGGGATCAACGACAGCCCGCTTGCCGGGCGCGATGGGTCGAAGGTGCAAAGCCGCGTGATCCGCGAGCGCCTGATGCGCGAGGCCGAATTGAACGTCGCCATCCGCGTCACCGACACACCGGGGGGCGAGGCGTTCGACGTCGCCGGGCGCGGCGAATTGCAGATGGGCGTGCTGATCGAGAACATGCGCCGCGAGGGGTTCGAGCTGTCGATCTCGCGCCCGCGCGTGCTGATGCGCGACGAGGGCGGCACGAGGCTGGAGCCGGTCGAGGAAGTCACCATCGACGTGGACGACGAGTTCACCGGCGCCGTGATCGAGAAGATCACCGGCCCGCGCCGTGGCGATCTGGTCGAGATGAAGCCCGCCGGCACCGGCAAGACGCGGATCGTGGCGCATGTGCCCTCGCGCGGGCTGATCGGCTATCACGGCGAGTTCCTGACCGACACCCGCGGCACCGGCGTGCTGAACCGCGTGTTCCACGACTGGGCGCCCTACAAGGGCCCGATCCCGGGCCGCCGGCAGGGGGTGCTGATCTCGATGGAGGACGGCACCGCGGTGGCCTACGCGCTGTGGAACCTGGAAGACCGCGGCCGGATGTTCATCAACCCGCAGGACCCGGTCTATCAGGGAATGATCATCGGCGAGCACAGCCGCGACAACGACCTCGAGGTCAACCCGCTCAAGGGCAAGAAGCTGACCAACGTGCGCGCCAGCGGCTCGGATGATGCGGTCAAGCTGACGCCGCCCACGCTGATGACGCTGGAGCAGGCGATCGCCTATATCGACGACGACGAACTGGTCGAGGTCACACCCAAGGCGATCCGTCTGCGCAAACGCTTCCTGGACCCGCACGAGCGCAAGCGACAGGCCCGCGCCAGCGCATGACCTGAGCGGGAGCCTGGCGCGCCGCGCGGACCCCGCCGGCGCCGACGCGGCGGGATGGTCCGGCCGTCCCGCCGGGGCGCCTCAATCGTGGCCGCGTTCGGCCAGCCAGTCGCGCATCATGGCGATTTCGGACTCCTGGGCTTCGATGACCTCTTCGGCGAGCGCGCGAATGTCGGGGTCCGACCCGTGCTCCAGAACCACGCGGGCCATGTCGATGGCGCCCTGGTGGTGGGGAATCATGCCGCGGACGAAGTCCACGTCGGCGTCGCCGGTAAACGCGATGTCCATGTCGCGGTGCATGCGGTCGTTGACCTCTTGATACGCGGCGATGACCGGGTCGTCGCTGCGGTCACCATGCGCGCCGTGATCGCCATGCGCGCCGTGGTCACCATGCGCGCCGTGATCCATCGACCCGTGATCGCCATGATCCATCTGGGCAAGCTCCATCTGGGCGTGGTCCATGTGACCGTGCCCCATCCGGCTGTGATCCATCTGCGACTGCGCATAGGCCAACCCGCCCACGGCAAGGCCCGTGCCGATCAGGAATGCGACAGACAGTTTCTTGTATTGCATCGGGGGTCTCCTCACTGAAGGTGTGCGTCGAAGCCCGCGGCCTGAAGCGCGGGCAGGAAGGCCGCGCCGGGCCGGTCGGAGCGGATGGTCAGCTTGCGCGTGGGCGGGTCGGCCTCGATCACGGCGGCGGGGTCCACGCTGTGGACCGCGCGGGTGACGCCGCGCACGCAGCCGCCGCAGGTCATGTTGTCGATGTGAAAGTGCACCAGAGCCTCCTTGGTTCTGTCCGGTGCAATTGCAGATGGGGTTTCCCATGGTGGGAAGGTCAAGCACCTTCGGGCAATTTTTTTGCGGGCTTGACCTTCCAACGGTGGGAAGCATTATCTGCACGTCCATGACCCGGACGATGACCCACCCGCCCGCCGCCGCCGATCCTGCCGAGACCAGTGCGCTCCGGATCGAGGGGATGCACTGCGCCTCCTGCGTGGGGCGGGTGGAGCGCGCGCTGCGTGCGGTCCCCGGCGTGGCTTCGGCCGAGGTGAACCTTGCCACCGAACGCGCCCGGATCCAGGCCGACGGCCCGGTGTCGCCGCAGGCGCTGCGCGAGGCGGTGCGCAACGCGGGCTTCGACGTGCCCGAGCGCCGGGTCGAGCTGGACATCGAGGGCATGACCTGCGCCTCCTGCGTCGCCCGCGTGGAGCGCGCGCTGCAGGCCGTGCCGGGCGTGACCGAGGCACGGGTCAACTACGCCTCGGAGCGCGCGACCGTCACCGGCGCCGCCGACCCCGAGGCGCTGATCGCCGCCGTTTCGCAGGCCGGCTACGATGCCCGCGAACGCCGCGCTGCCATCACCGAAGACACCGCCACCGCCCGCCGCGACGCCGAGGCCGCCGGGCTGCGCCGCGACCTGATCGTGGCCGGGGTGCTGACGCTGCCGGTGTTCGCGCTGGAGATGGGCTCGCACATGATCCCGCCGGTGCATGACCTGATCATGTCCACCATCGGCATGCAGACCAGCTGGCTGATCCAGTTCGTGCTGACCACGCTGGTGATGGCCTTCCCCGGCATCCGCTTTTATGCGCAGGGCTTTCCGGCGCTGTTCCGCGGCGCGCCGGACATGAACAGCCTCGTCGCCGTGGGCACGATGGCGGCGTTCCTGTATTCGCTGGTCGCCACCTTCGCGCCGGCGCTGCTGCCCGCGGGCACGGTGAATGTGTATTACGAACCCGCCGCGGTGATCGTCACGCTGATCCTGCTGGGCCGCTATCTCGAAGCGCGCGCCAAGGGCCGCACCTCGGCCGCGATCCAGCGGCTGATCGGGTTGCAGGCCAGGACCGCGCGCGTGCGCCGCGACGGGGCCAGCGCCGACATCCCCGTGGACGAGGTCCGGCCCGGCGACGTGGTCGAGGTCCGCCCCGGCGAACGCCTGCCCGTGGATGGCGAGGTCATCGAGGGCGAGAGCTACATCGACGAATCGATGATCACCGGCGAGCCGGTGCCGGTGGCCAAGTCCGAGGGCGCCACCGTGGTGGGCGGCACCGTCAACCAGTCCGGCGCGCTCGCCTTCCGCGCCACCGCCGTGGGTGGCGACACGATGCTGTCGCAGATCATCCGCATGGTCGAGGCCGCGCAGGGCGCCAAGCTGCCCATTCAGGCGCTGGTGGACCGGGTGACGCTGTGGTTCGTCCCCGCCGTCATCACGGTCGCGCTGCTGACCTTCGCGGTGTGGCTCGGCTTTGGCCCGGCACCGGCGCTGACCTTCGGGCTGGTCAACGCGGTCGCGGTGCTGATCATCGCATGTCCCTGCGCGATGGGGCTGGCGACGCCGACCTCGATCATGGTGGGCACGGGGCGCGGGGCCGAAACCGGCGTGCTGTTCCGCAAGGGCGAGGCGCTGCAACTGCTCAAGGAAGCGCGCGTCGTGGCCTTCGACAAGACCGGGACGCTGACCGAAGGCGCACCGAAGCTCACCGATCTGGAGCTGGCCGAGGGGGGCGACCGCGACACGGTGCTCGCGCAGATCGCCGCCGTCGAGGCGAAATCCGAACACCCCATCGCCCGCGCCATCGCCGAGGCCGCCGAGGGGCTGCACCTGCCCGAGGTGTCGGGCTTCGAGAGCGTCACCGGCTTTGGCGTCGCCGCACAGGCGGGCGGCACGCGGGTGGAGATCGGCGCCGACCGCTACATGGCGCGCCTCGGTCTTGAGGTGGACGTGTTCGCGGACACCGCCGCGCGGCTGGGCGATGAGGGCAAGACGCCGCTTTACGCGGCCATCGACGGGCAACTCGCCGCGATCATCGCCGTCGCCGACCCGATCAAGCCGGAAACCCCGGCGGCCATCCGTGCGCTGCACGACCTCGGCCTCAAGGTCGCCATGGTCACCGGCGACAACGCCCGCACCGCGCACGCCATCGCCCGGCAACTGGGCATCGACGATGTGGTGGCCGAGGTCCTGCCCGAGGGCAAGGTCGACGCCGTGCGCGAGCTGAAAGCCGCGCATGGACGGCTGGCCTTCGTGGGCGACGGGATCAACGACGCCCCGGCGCTGGCCGAAGCCGATGTGGGCATCGCCATCGGCACCGGGACCGATGTCGCGATCGAGGCGGCGGACGTGGTGCTGATGTCGGGCGCACTGGGCGGTGTGCCCGACGCCATCGCGCTGTCGAAGGCCACGATCCGCAACATCCGCCAGAACCTGTTCTGGGCCTTCGCCTACAACACCGCGCTGATCCCGGTCGCCGCCGGCGTGTTGTGGCCCGCCTTCGGGATCCTGCTGTCGCCGATCTTCGCCGCCGGGGCGATGGCGCTGTCGTCGGTCTTCGTGCTGGGCAACGCGCTGCGGCTGCGCCGCTGGACCCCGCCGATGCGGGAGGGGTCGGCATGAACATCGGCGATGCAGCCAGGGCTTCCGGCGTCTCGGCCAAGATGATCCGCTACTACGAGGACACCGGCCTGATCCCCCCCGCCGCGCGCACCGCCGCGGGTTACCGCGTCTATGCCGAACAGGACGTGCACATGCTGCGCTTCATCCGCCGCGCGCGCGATCTTGGCTTCAGCGTCGAGGGCATTCGCGAACTCCTGGGCCTCTGGCGCGACCGCGACCGCCACAGCGCTGACGTCAAGCGCCTCGCGCTCGCCCATGTCGCCGAGCTGCGCCAGAAGATCCGCGAGCTCGAGGACATGGCCTCTACCCTCGAAACCCTCGCCGAGTGCTGCCACGGCAACGACCGGCCCGATTGCCCGATCCTGTCCGAGCTCGAGGCGCCGGGGGCGGATGGCGCGGTGCCCGCCAAGCGCGCGGGCGCCATCAAGGCGTTGCCCGCAACCGGGCGTCGACAGGGTCCCCGCAGCTGACCGCTGACACCCGCGCCGGGCGTCGCCGCTGCTGTGGGTGACACAAGGCGCACGACGCATGCACTGTCACTAATCCGATCTTGGGTGGCTCACTGCAGGCTCCAGGACGCCAAACACATCCAGATTTCCGATCTCACTGCCTTTCGCAGCCGCGCATCGCCGCCTGCGCCCCAGTGACGCATTCCGAAACCTGCATCTGCCATATGTCAATTTCAGGCATGTCTGAAATGAAGGAAGCGATGCAGCTTTCCCGGCTTCGGCAGGAGTTCATCCTGCATTTCGGCGAGATGGGCGCGCGGTGGGGGATCAACCGCACCGTGGGCCAGATCTACGCGTTGCCGGTGCTGGCCGACGCGCCCGTCTGCGCCGACGACATCGTCGCCGCGCTGGGGGTCTCACGATCCAACGTGTCGATGAGCCTCAAGGAGCTCAAAGGTTGGCGGCTGGTCAACCGCCGCCACGTGCCGGGTGACCGGCGCGACCATTTCGAGACGCCCCAGGACCTGTGGCACAGCACCCGCATCCTGGTCGAGGAGCGCAAGAAGCGCGAGATCGACCCCACGCTGACCCGGCTGCGCGAGCTGGAGCTGCGGGCCGAGGGCGACCCGGACACCGGCGCCGCCGCCCGCATCACCGAGATGCGCGCGATGATCGAGCTGATGACCGACTGGTATGACGAGATGAACAAGCTCGAGACCGAAAAGCTGGTCGCGCTGCTGCGCATGGGCGCGCGGCTGAAGAAGATGATCGACGCGGCCGGGGACGTGCTGCCGCTGAGCATCCGCACGAAAGGCTGACCAGACGGAAGCCCTTGATACCCTGATGTTGTCGCGGATCCAGTTCGCCGCCAACATCACCTTTCCCATCCTGTTTCCGACCATCACCATCGCGCTGGCCTGGGTGCTGGTGTTCTTCAAGTGGCGCTGCACCCGCATCGGCGATGATGCCTGGATGCGCGCCTATTTCTTCTGGGTGAAGGTGTTCGCGCTCTCGTTCGCGCTGGGCGTGGTGCCGGGCATCACCATGCCGTTCCAGTTCGGCACCAACTGGCCGGGGTTCATGGAAAGCGTGGGCAACATCGCCGGGCCGCTTCTGGCCCATGAGATCGTCACGGCGTTCTTTCTGGAAGCGGTGTTTCCGGGGATCATGCTGTTCGGGTTCCGCAAGCTGCCCGGCTGGGCGCAGACCGGCGCGACCGTCGCGGTGGCGGTGGGCACGCTGATGTCGGCGTTCTGGATCCTCGTGCTCAACAGCTGGATGCACACCCCGCAGGGGTTCGGGATGCGCGACGGCGTCGCCCATGTGACGTCATGGTTCGAGGTGGTGTTCAACCCGTCGCTGCCCTACCGGCTGAGCCACATGCTGATCGCGTCGGGGCGGACGGTGGCGTTCCTGCTGGCCGGTGTCTCGGCGCTGCGCTGGCTGATGGGCGACCGCAGTGCGGAGCTGTGCAAGGCGCTGCGCACCGGAGTGATGATGGCCGCCCCCGAGAGCCTGGCGATCATTCTGGTGGGCGTGCTGGTGGTGGTGCCGGTGATCGTGGCGTAGTCGACGCTCGCCTACTGGGTGTTCCGCGGCAAGGCGACCGATCTGCGCTACGACTGACGCGCGCTGGTCAAGCTCGCGCACGGCGTTACACTTCACGCATGGCCGCGATCGCCACAACGCTGAAACGCGGGGCCGCGCTTGCGGGCGCGGCCCTTGTGGGCGTGTCACTGCTGGGGTTTGCGGCCTATTCGGCGCGCTTCGGGCTGCGCGGGTTGGTGCTGGACCTGGCGGACGAGACCTACCTCTTCAGCCCCGGCAGCCCTGGGCTCAATGCCGCGATCTTCGTGCATATGATCCTTGGCGCCCTCGCGATGCTGCTGGCGCCGCTGCAACTGGTGCCGCGGGTGCGCGCGCGTCATGCGTGGCTGCACCGGCTGGCGGGACGGGTGATTGCGGGCGCGGCGGTGGTGGTGGCGCTGGGCGGGCTGGGCTATATCGCCGCGCGCGGGACCATTGCCGGGCCGGGGATGGATGCGGGCTTCGCGCTCTACGGGCTGCTCATGCTTCTGGCGGCGGTGCAGGCGGTGCGCCACGCGCGTGCGGGGGATCTTGTGCGCCACCGCGCCTGGGCGCTGCGGCTGTTCGTGCTGGTGATGGGCTCGTTGATCTTCCGGCTGCATTACGTGCTGTGGTTCAGCCTGACCGGCGGCCTCGGCAGCAACGAGCAACTCACCGGCCCGTTCGATCAACTGCAGTATGTCGCGTTCTACCTGCCCTATCTGGTGGCGCTCGAATTCTGGCTCCGGCGCCGGGCCGGATAGCGCGCGTCGCGTTCATCCGCCGTTACACGACCCGCGATATCCGGTCGGTATCGCATGTCGAAAAGCTCGGGCTCGCGCGTCACGGCACCGCCGCGAAACTCGGCGCGTTGCAGTTGATCATGCGGTCGGTCGAGATCCGGTTGGCCGCGACCCCCAGCGCGGGGCCCCCAGCGCGCGGCCCCCAGCGCGCGGCCCGCAGCGCGCCGACACGGCCCGCCGGACCGGACAGGCTGGCGGCCCTGACGGCGCCCCTGCCGCGTCAGCTTGCGGGCGGATAGCCGGTGTCGGGGTGATCGCGCAGCACCGCGTGCACCAATTCCTGCATCCAGGTCGCGGTCTCGGACGCGGGGATCTCCGTCCGGCCCATGCCGCGGGGCACATCGCGCGGGTCGCGGCCGTAGATCACGCCCAGATGCGACAGCGCAATCAGATAGGCGCCGGCGGGGTTGACGTGGATCGTGTCGGAAAACAGCTCCTCGATCCGCGCAAGCCCCGGCGCGCGGCCATCGGCGATCGCGTCGTAGGCTGCAGCCATGATCGGCGGCCCGGGGATCATCCGCATGGGCGGCGCGCCCTCGGGCAGGGCGGCGTTGACGTGGTCAAGGATCGCCTGCCAGCGCGCCATCTCCAGCGGCAGGCGCTCGCGGAACGGCAGATGGCCCTCGGGATCGTTGTGGGGGTTGGCGAAGCCGGGGCCGCTGTCGGTGTTAACCCAGGTCGCGTAGAGGATGCTCTCGGCCCCGGCGCCGCGATTGCCGTTCTCCCACGCATGGCGCGCCCAGCGCAGGGCGAAGTCCTCCGAGGCGTGCCAGGGCTTGGTGCCCGACAGCGACACGCGCTCGGTGATCACCAGAAGCTCGTAATCGGCGATGTCGTGGCGCGCGTCGGGCATCCCGGTGGGGGGCTCGTTCCAGCGGAACTCCATCGGGCTGCCGGGGATGGTGGAGCGATCGATCACCCGCCCGCGCGCCTCGGCTCCGCCAAGGGCGGCGACCATCGCGTCCAGCATCGGCACGATCGGATCGGTCAGCGAGTGGCCCGACTGGATCACGCGCGTGCTCAGCGCCCGTCCGCCCTGCGGCGCAGCCGCCGGGGGCGCGGCCAGCAGGCACAGCGGCGCGGCAAGGGCGCCGTGCACGACGGCGCGGCGGTGCAGGCGGGGCGGGGATGCGGTCATCGGGCGGCGCTCTCGGAAGGGACGGACTGGCCAAGGGTGCGCGCAACCGTCGCGACGATCAAGCGCTGTCTGCGTGCCCGCGCGATCATCCGCAAGGCGCCCGGCGCGGCCTGGAGGCGGCGCGGGCGCATTTGCCCTTTTCAGCGCGCGGGGATGCGGTAACACTGCATGCCAAGCGCTACTTCGATCCGCAAAGGGGATGACATCATGACTGCGTTGCCGAAATCGCTTGCCGCCAGCGCTGCGGCGCTGCTGCTGCTGTCCGCGCCCGCCTGGGCCGAGGAGCGCACGCCGATGGACCCGCGCCTCGTGTCGCCCGGGCAGCTGACCGTGGGCACGGGCGACCCGGTCTTTCCGCCGTGGATGCTCAACAACGACCCCGCCAGCGGCGAGGGGTTCGAGAACGCGCTGGTCTACGCGCTCGCCGCCGAAATGGGGTTCGACGCCGATCAGGTCGCCTGGGTCGGCCAGACCTTCGAGCAGACCATCGCGCCCGGCCCCAAACCCTTCGACTTCGCCATCCAGCAGATTTCGGTGACCGAGGCGCGCGCCGAGGTGGTCGATTTCAGCCAGGTCTATTTCCAGCCCGACAAGGCGGTGATCGCGCTGCCGGGCTCGGCCGTCGAGGGCGCGACCAGCTTCGCCGAGCTGCGCGAGGCCCGCTGGGGCGCCACCATCGGCACCACCGACCTGGCGTATCTGGAGGATATCCTGGGCGTCGAGGGTGCGGCGGTCTATGACGACCAGATCGGCGTGTTCCAGGCGATGCTGGCGGGGCAGATCGACGCCACGGTGGTTGCCCTGCCGACGGCGCTGTTCGCCACCGCGGTGCAGATCGAGGACGCCGAGATCGTCGCGCTGCTGCCCGCCGACGAAAACGACCGCGGCCACGGGCTGCTGTTTCAGGCCGGCAACCCGCTTGTCCCGTGGGTGGACGAGGCGCTGGGCGCGCTGATCGACCGCGGCGTGGTCGACGAGCTGGTCCAGACCTGGCTGGTCGCCGATCCCGACCTGCCGATGATCACCGAGTGACCGGACCCGCCGCGCCGCATGCCGTCCCCCGCTGATCCTGCCCCCGGCGCGCGCCCCCGCCGCGCGCCGCATACCGTGCGCCGCGCGCCCGACGGCCCGCCGCCGCCCCCGCGCCGGCAGGGCTTCGACTGGCGCGCGGCGGCGGTGCCCGGGGCGCTGAGCCTTGGCTCCACGGTGGTGGTGTTCGGCGTGCTGGCGTGGCTGGTGGCCTCGGCCGAGCAATGGCCGCGCATCCGGCTGCAGTTCTTCAACTGGGACCACATGGTCGCCTCGGCCCCGCGGGTGGCCTGGGGCTTCCTGACCAACATGCAGGTCTGGCTGATCGCGCTTGCCTGCATCGCACTCTGGGCGCTGGTGCTGGCGGTGGTGCGTTCCTTGCGCGGGCCGGTCTTCGCGCCGCTGCGGATCATGGTGGTGGTCTATATCGACATCTTCCGCGGTCTGCCGGCGCTGTTGCTGGTGATCCTGTTCGGCTTCGGCATCCCGGCGCTGCAGATCCCCGGCCTGCCCAGCTCGGGGCTGTTCTGGGGCGGAGTGGCGATGGTGCTCAGCTATTCGGCCTATGTGTGCGAGATCTATCGCTCCGGCATCGACGCGGTGCATGAAGGCCAGCGCGCCGCCGCCCGCGCGCTGGGGCTGAGCGAATGGCAGACGCTGATCCACTGCGTGCTGCCGCAGGCGTTGCGCAATGTGCTGCCGGCGCTGATGAACATCGTGGTGGCGCTGCAAAAGGACGTGGCGCTGTTGTCGGTGATCGGGGTGCGCGACGCGGTGCGCGAGGCGCAGATCTACACCGCGACCACCTTCAACTACTCGCCGCTGATCGTCGCCGCCGGGTTGTTCCTGCTGGCCACCATCCCGATGGCGCGGCTGGCCGACTGGGTGAACCGGCGCGACCGCGAGCGCCGCCTGCAGATCGCGGGCTGAGCGCATGGCAAGCATCGAGCTGCGCGGCGTGACCAAGTATTTCGGCCAGACGCTGGTGCTGGACCGGGTGGACCTTGACGTCGCCGACCGCGAGGCGGTGTGCCTGATCGGTGCCTCGGGGTCCGGGAAATCGACGCTCTTGCGCTGCATCAACCGGCTGGTGGAGCCCGATCACGGCACCATCACGCTGGACGGGGTGCCGGTGGGCGATCCGCGCTTCGGGCGCACCGGGCTTCAGCGGCGCATCGGGGTGGTGTTCCAGTCCTACAACCTGTTCCCGCATATGAAGGTGATCGACAACATCACGCTTGCCCCGCGCCGCGTGCATGCCGAAGCGCGCCGCGAGGCCGAGGCGCGCGCGCGCGAGCAGCTTGCCGCGTTCGGAATGGCCGAGTTCGCGCAGTCCTACCCCGAGCAGTTGTCGGGCGGGCAGCAGCAGCGCGTGGCGATCGTGCGCGCGCTGATGACGCGCCCCGATGTGCTGCTGCTGGACGAGGTGACGGCTGCGCTCGACCCCGAACTGGTGGGCGAGGTGCTGCGCATCGTCGCCCGCCTGCGCGATCAGGGCATCACGCTGGTGATCGTCACGCATGAGATGGGCTTCGCCCGCGCCGTCGCCGACCGCGTGTGCTTCCTGCACGGCGGCCGTATCCTTGAAGACGGCCCGCCCGAGGCGCTGTTCACATCGCCAAAGCACCCCCGCACGCAGGCGTTTCTGGAGCGTATCGTCGCGGCTGGGCGGCTTTAGGAGGGCGGCTGACGCCGCGCTCGGTGCATGTTTTCCGGAAATACGCCACGAGGTGCTTGTGTGGCACGCAGCGCGTGCCATGTCCCGGGCGACCAGCCCGGGACGCGCCCGACCCTCCCCCCGGGAGGGCGCATTGCAACAGTGCAAGAAGCGCAACGGTCAGAGGGGCTTGGCTGACATAAATCGCGGCAGCCCCGACGGTGCAAAGCGCCCACCCAAGGGTCGGGCGCGTCCCTTTGTCCGGTGTCGGCGGTGCGGCTGCGAGGCCAGGCTCGCGAAGCTCTTCGTCAGGCACCCGCCCCCTCAGGCGGGCAGGCGGTCGCGGGCCCAGCTGGCCTCGGCCATCTCGCGGATGGCGGCGACGGTCGTGTCTTCCACCGGGACGGCGAGCGGGGTGCTCAGCCCGTCATCGTGGAAGATATAGAGCCTGGATGCGAATTGATCGAAGGGCAGCGACGCCTCGCCCAGCCGTTCGCCGTTGCCGTGGGTGGAGACCACGATGCCGTGCCCCCAATCCTGCCCGCTGTCGTTGTTGGGGTTGAAGAAATAGACCCGCATAACGCCCGTCTGATCCAGCGCCACGCGCACGATGGTGATCGCGTGCCACCCCACAAAGACGCCCTGGCTGTCGGTCACCGCGATCCCGGCGGGTTGCGGGTGCACCACGGGTTCGTTGCCGTTGTGGATCGGGTGATAGGCCAGGTGAAAATCGCGGATGAAGCGGTCATGATCGCGCAGCTTTCCGGTGGCGATGTCGACGGCGATGTGGAACTCGCGGCCAACCCACCAGCCGTGCAGCTCGGGGTTGATCCAGCGGTGCGGATCCTCGGGGCGGCCGGCGACGCGGCGGCCCATCTCGGCATAGATGCGGTCCAGATGCGGAACCAGCAGCACCGACACCGGATCGGCATCAAGCGGCGCGTGCAGGGCCAGCCCGGCGGGCAGGGCGCCCGAATCGAGCGTGTCGCCTTCGAAATACATCACCACGTGGTCGTTGGCGGTGACCTGCGCGAGCAGCCAGAACAGGTAATCGGGGTCATTGAGCGCCCAGATCGACAGCGCGCGCGCCGACTGGCAGGTGGGATTGTTGCCCTGCCCGATCCCCAGCGGCAGGCCCAGCAGTGTCACCACCCCCGCGACCAGCCGCGCGTGCGGGCTGACGGCGGTCCCGAAGGCCGTGCTCAGCGCGGCCTCGCAGCCGGGGGTGAGACTTGCGCCCAGAAGCCGCCACAGCGACGGCGCGATGGGCGGGGAATACATGATCCCGCGCTCCAGCATCAGCGACAGGCCCAGCACTGCCTGCGCCGTGCCGGGGTGCACGGCGCAGGCGATCAGCCGCTGGATCAGCGGCTCGTAACAGCGCAGCGCATCGAGCCCGGTGCTGCTGAGCCCCAGCGCCGCCGGCAGCAGGTGACCCTGGCCGCTGTCGAGCACGAAGCGCAGGAACGCGGCGTGGTAGTCCGACACCAGCCCGGTGTCGTGCATCGCGCGCGCCATGCCCGTGGCCTCGGCCTGCAGCGTTCCGGGGTCCGAGGCGGCGAGGCGCTCGCGGTAGACCTCGAGCCCCGGATCCTCGCGGCACAGCTCGGTCGGGCCGAAGAGCGCGCTGATCAGCCGGTCGGCGCCCAGCCGGTTGTCGGTGGCGCCCAGCCCCTTGTCGTTGTGCTGCAGCGCGATGGCGATCTGCAGGATCATCGACTTGACGTGATCCACCTGCAGCGGGCGCTGGCGCAGGATGCGCCAGACCTCATCGACCAGTTGGCCGAGGATGCCGCCCGTGCCCACCGCCTCCAGCAGCCGGTGCAGCAGCGCGTCGACCATCGGGGTCAGCGCATGGGCCTGCACGCGCGCGGCCTCGGTCCCCGGCCCGAGGATGCGGTCGAGGTTGAGCGCAAGCACCTGCGTCAGGAAATGATGCGCGTGTTCGCGCGGCAGGCCGGGGGGCGCGTGCTCGCCGCGCAGCACGGCAAGGAAGCGTAGCAGGCTGAGGCATTCGAGCACCACCGTGCGCGGCTCGGCCGCGCGCAGCGTGTTGCCCACCATGCCGGGCACCAGCCCCGCAGGCACCGCCCAGTCGGTGCCCTCGAAGATCCCCGCGCGGTCAAGCGCGCCCGCGCGCGCCTCCAGCACCGCGATCCCGCCGGGCAGCTTGAGCACGCGCCTCGCGGCATCGAGCACGCGGCCCTGATAGCTCAGTTTGCCAGCGGCAGAGGCATCCGCAAGCTGTTCCAGCATCCGGTCGAAACTGCGCGTCAGCGCGGGCAAAGGATCGGGGTCGGACGTCATCGTCATGGTAGTCAGGTATCCCAACAGCGTCAGCCAAGTTGTCGCTACTGACTTCTGGAATTGCAAGCGCGGGTGCGGCAGATGCACCAGCACCCGCCGCGAAAAGGCCCATCAGACGTAAAAATCGAGCTCTTCCTGCGCCTTGAGCAGATCGCGCAGGCGATGCGGGTCCTCGCCGAAGAAATAGACAAGCCCCCAAGGCGTGCCAAAGTCCGTGCGCTTGGTCACTTTCGTTTCCATC
>PUOA01000245.1 GCA_003551925.1 Paracoccaceae bacterium | reverse complement strand
CTGACAGCCGCGTCGCCGTGGAGACAGCCTGGAGCGTGTTCGTCGAGGATGAGCCGCGCGAATGCTGGGTGGTATCGGGCTCTCGCTCGGCCACGCACCGGCGCAACAACCAGGGCGTGAACGCCAACCGCGGCACCTGTTCGTTCGGGGCCGACGTGACCGATCCGGAAACCCTGGCGGAGTGTCAGATCTACCTGTTCGCCACCTACCGGCCCGGCAGCGACGAGCCCGAGATTTCCTACACCGCCGGCTACCCTTATGCCGACGGCTCCACGGTGAGCATGACCATCGGCTCGGACGAGTTCGAGTTGTTCACCGACGGCAGCTGGGCCTGGGCAGCTTCGCCCGAAGACGACGCGCGCATTTCCGCCGCCATGCGCCGCGGTGCCGAGGCGGTGCTCGAATCGCGCTCGGGGCGCGGGACGGTGGTGACGGACACGTTCTCGCTCTTCGGGTTCACCGCCGCGTCCGAGGAAGCCCAGCGCCGCTGCGCCGAGTAACCCCGCGCCACACCGCCACCAAAGCCGGGCTGTGCAGCCCGGCTTTTGCTGTTATATCCCCTGAAATACCCACCCCCCGGAGCCGTGCCATGCCCACGACCGCGCCCATCACGCAGGACGTTCTGACCATCCCCCGGCGCGCTGCGCCCGAAGGGCGCATGAACCTGATCGGGCTTACGCGTGCGCAGCTGACCGACGCGCTGCGCGCCATCGGCACCCCCGAGCGCCAGGTCAAGATGCGCGCCGGCCAGATCTGGCAATGGCTTTATCACTGGGGCGTGCGCGATTTCGCGGCGATGACCAACCTGGCCAAGGACTACCGCGCCAAGCTGGCCGAGCATTTCGTGATCGCGCTTCCGCAGGTCGTCAGCCGCCAGATCAGCGCCGACGGCACGCGCAAGTATCTGCTGCGCATCGGCGGCGGGCACGAGGTCGAAACCGTCTACATCCCCGAGGAAAGCCGCGGCACGCTGTGCATCTCGAGCCAGGTGGGCTGCACGCTGACCTGTTCGTTCTGCCACACCGGCACGCAGAAGCTGGTGCGCAACCTGACCGCGGCCGAGATCGTGGGCCAGTTGATGCTGGCGCGCGACGATCTGGGCGAGTGGCCCGTGCCGGGTGCGCCGAAGAACGAGACGCGGCTGGTCAGCAACCTGGTGCTGATGGGCATGGGCGAGCCGCTCTACAATTTCGACAGCGTCCGCGACGCGATGCATGTGGTGATGGACCACGAAGGGCTGAGCCTGTCGCGCCGCCGGATCACGCTGTCCACCAGCGGCGTGGTCCCCGAGATCGCGCGCTGCGCGACCGAGATCGGCTGCCTGCTGGCGGTCAGCTTCCACGCCACCACCGACGCGGTCCGCGACACGCTGGTGCCCATCAACCGCAAATGGAACATCGCCACGCTGCTGGACGCGCTGCGCGCCTATCCGCGGCTGTCGAACTCCGAGCGGATCACGTTCGAATACGTGATGCTGAAGGGGGTGAACGACACCGACGCCGATGCCCGCCGACTGGTCAGGCTGATCGCGGGCATTCCCGCCAAGATCAACCTGATCCCGTTCAACGAATGGCCCGGCGCGCCCTATGAGCGCTCGGACTGGGCGCGGATCGAGGCGTTCGCCGACATCATCCACAAGGCCGGCTACGCCAGCCCCATCCGCACCCCGCGCGGCGAGGACATCATGGCCGCCTGCGGTCAGCTGAAATCCGAAACCGAGCGCGCCCGCAAATCCCGCGCCGCGATCGAAGCCGAGGCGCGCGGCTGATGCCGATGGTGCTGCTGGTCGTGATCGGCGCGGCGGCGGGCTATGTGGCGTCGCGGTTGATGCGGATGAACCTCGACCTGCCCAGCGCAATGGTGGTGGGCGTGATCGGCGCGCTGCTGGGCGGCGTGGCGATGCGGCTGATCGCGGCCACCGTGCCGCTGGCTGGGGCGTTTCTGGCGGCGGTGCTGGGGTCGGTCGCGGTGCTGTGGGTCTGGAAACGCGTGATGGAGCGCTGAGGCTCACGCCCTGGGCGGGCGGCTGCGATAGACCGGCAGGCACCACCCGAAGCGCAACGGTCCCGCACGCAGCGCAAAGGTGCTGACCGCGCAGCACAGCAGCGCCACCGTCAGCGCGCCGGTCAGCGCGAACACGAACACCGCCGCGTAATCGAGAAGCTGCACCACGCTCACGGCGCGGATTTCGCGGGCTTGAACGGGGCCATCCCGGCGCGGGCGAGCTCGTCGGCGCGTTCGTTTTCCGGGTGGCCCGCGTGGCCCTTCACCCATTCCCATGTGACATCGTGGCGCGCCCGCGCGGCGTCCAGCCGCTGCCACAGCTCGGCATTCTTGACCGGCTTGCGGGTCGAGGTCTTCCACCCGTTGCGCTTCCAGCCGTGGATCCAGCCGGTGACGCCGTTCTTCACATAGGCGCTGTCGGTGACGATGGTAACCGCGCTGGGCCGGGTCAGCGCCTCGAGCGCCGAGATCGCGGCCATCAGCTCCATGCGGTTGTTGGTGGTCTCGGCCTCGCCGCCCGACAGCGTGCGTTCGCGCAACACCGCATCGCCCTCGCGCGCCTGCAGCAGCACGCCCCAGCCGCCCGGGCCGGGATTGCCCGAGCACGCTCCATCGGTAAAGGCAAAGAGGTCGGGCACGGCGCAGGCTCCGTCAGGTCTCAGGCCAGCCATAGCCCCGCGCCGAGGCACAGCACAACCCCGGCGGTCAGCAGCAGGCGCAGCGTCATCCACCACCGCGGGGTCAGCCCCCATTGCCCGAACTGCGCGTCCATTGCCAGCAGCAGCACGAACCCGGTCAGCAGCGCCCAGAGCGCCTGCACCGGCCCGCCGCCCACGAAGAAGAACGCCCACAGCGCCGGCATCACCGACAGCGCATAGCCGCGCCACTGGCCCGGCGCGCCCTGCGCCGCAAAGCCCCAAAGCACACCGGCCATGAAGCACAGGATCACGCGGCCATAGGCGATCAGCACGAACGGACCCACGAAACGCGGCCCCAGCACGCGCAGGCCCGCCTCCGCCAGCGCGGGCGACAGCAGCGTTGCCACGCCCCAGACAAACGGCAGCAGCCCCGCCAGACCAAGCGCCAGCGCCGGGCGCGGGATGGTGCTCATGCAGGCTCGCGCAGCACGCGCGGGACCTTGAATTCGACGCGTTCCTGCGCGGTCTCGACCACCTCGACCGTGGCGTCGTAGCGGGCGCGGAAGGCGTCGATGACCTCGTTCACCAGCTCTTCGGGGGCCGAGGCGCCGGCGGTGATGCCCACCGAAGCGATCCCTTCAAGCGCGCGCCAGTCGATATCGGCCGCCCGCTGCACCAGTTGCGCGTATTTGCAGCCGCGCGCGCGCCCGACCTCGACCAGCCGTTGCGAGTTCGACGAATTGGGCGCGCCGATGACCAGCAGCGCGTCGATCCGCGGGGCGATGGCCTTGACCGCCTCCTGCCGGTTGGTGGTGGCGTAGCAGATGTCTTCCTTGTGCGGCCCGATGATCGCCGGGAAGCGTGCCTTCAGCGCCGCGACGATGTCGGCGGTGTCATCCACCGACAGCGTGGTCTGCGTGATGAAGGCCAGCCGTTCCGGGTCGCGCACCTCCAGCCCCGCCACGTCGGCCACGGTTTCGACCAGCAGCACCTCGCCCGGCGGGAGCTGGCCCATGGTGCCTTCGGTCTCGGGGTGGCCGGCATGGCCGATCATCACCATCTGCAGCCCGTTGGCGTGGTGGCGCTCGGCCTCGATATGCACCTTGCTGACCAGCGGGCAGGTGGCGTCGACATAGAACATCTGCCGCCGCTCGGCCTCGGCCGGGACGGATTTCGGCACGCCGTGGGCCGAGAACACCACGGGGCGGTCGGTCGGACACTCGTCCAGCTGTTCGACAAACACTGCCCCCTTGGCGCGCAGCCCGTCGACCACGAACTTGTTGTGCACGATCTCGTGGCGGACATAGACCGGCGCGCCGTATTTCTGCAGCGCAAGCTCGACGATCTTGATCGCCCGGTCGACGCCCGCGCAGAACCCGCGCGGCGCGGCGAGCAGAACGGCAAGGGGGGGTTTGAGGGTCATGGCGCGCTCCGGTCCGTGATGGCGGGAACCTAAGGGTTTCGGCGCCACGGGTCCAGTGCTGGCAGCGGCCGCGCGCCACCCGGAGGCAGCACGCGGCGGGATCGGGGTCAGCTTTCGTCGGTGACGCAGTCGGCGATCAGCGTGGCCATCGTGCGCATCTTGGTCGCGAAGAGCTCCGGGCCGGGGTCGAACATCACGCCCGCCGGGTCAAGCTGTTCGCCCACGCGCACGCCGGTGCCTTCGACCACCACATCGACGTAGCGCGAGGAGTGGTTGACCTCGGGGAAGATGCACACCGCACCCGCATCGGCGAGCTGCGCGCGCATCTCGGTCAGCCGCGCCGCACCCGGCGCGGCGGCGTCGCCCAGCGCGATGGTTCCGGCGATGTTCAGCCCGAATTCGTCGGCCAGATAGCCATAGGCATCGTGGAACATGACCAGCGGCGCGTCGCCCACAGGTTCGAGAATGCCAGCGATCTCCGCGCGCAGCCCTGCGACGGCCTCCCGCGCGGCGGCGGCGTTGTCGGCGTAGGTGTCGGCGTTGTCGGGGTCGAGCGCGGACAGCGTCGCCGCGATCTCGTCGAGCCAGATCCGCACGTTGCCAAAGTTCATCCACGCATGCGGGTCGAGCCCGTCATGGGAATGGCCGTGGTCTTGGCTGTGCGCGTGGTCGTCGTGATCATGCCCGTGGTCGTCATGCGAATGACCGTGGCCGTCGTGGTCATGACCGTGGTCATCATGCGAATGGCCGTGGTCGTCGTGGTCATGACCGTGGTCATCATGCGAATGGCCGTGGTCGTCGTGGTCATGCCCGTGATCATCATGCGCATGGCCGTGATCGTCGTGGTCATGACCGTGATCATCATGCGAATGGCCGTGGTCGTCGTGGTCGTGCCCGTGGTCATCATGCGCATGGCCGTGGTCGTCGTGGTCATGACCGTGGTCATCATGCGCATGGCCGTGATCGTCGTGGTCGTGACCGTGATCGTCGTGGTCGTGCCCGTGGTCGTCATGCGCATGGCCGTGATCGTCGTGGTCGTGCCCGTGGTCATCATGCGCATGAGCATGCCCGAAGG
>PUOA01000160.1 GCA_003551925.1 Paracoccaceae bacterium | reverse complement strand
ATGGCGCGCGACGGGCTCCGGCCCGGGCCGGGACGGTGCCTTGGCGACCGCGGCGCGGATGCGCTCCAGCCGGTCGGTCGCGCTGGGGCCGGTATCGTGCGGGGCGGCCTGCGGCTGCACCGCAGGGGCCGCGACGGGCTGCTGCGGCGCGCGCGCGGTTTCCAGCGCGGCGGCTGACACGGCCGTGGGCGCAACCGGCGCCGGGCTCAGTGTCGGGCTCGGTGTCGGGCTCGGTGCCGCTTCGGCGGCAAGCGCGGCGGCTTGATGCGGGCGCAGGATGATCCCGTTTTCCTGCACGCTGGCATCCACGCGGCGCTTGATCTCGCGCTCGGCGATCTTGTGCAGCATCTCGGCATCGGGCGTCGGCGGCTCGGCCCCGAAATAGCGGTCCTCGGCCGCGAGGTCGCGAAAATACTCGGCGATCGCCTGCATGGTCGAGAACGGCTGCTCGAACCCCTCGAGGGTGCAGGAGAACGTGCCATAGGACACGGTAAGGATCTTGCTCGGATTAACCATCGGGCACTCGCTTTCGTAAGCTGCGTGGCCTCACATTACCGCGCAGTTGTGCCATTGCGTGGTTTGACTTGGGTGTTTTGGTGATCGGATTATGGCCCGCATTGTGTTTCTCCGCCTTAATTGCCAATGCTACCGCGATGGAGGCGATTGTCGATACAAACAACGCCGTGACCCTGCTCGGCGGGGGCGAGGTGTCGGCGGCGGCGTTGCGCGCGGCGCTTGCGCGCGCGCCGGTGCTGGTGGCGGCCGATGGCGGCGCCGACCGGGCGCTGGCGCTGGGGCACTGCCCGGCGGCGGTGGTGGGGGATCTCGATTCGCTGAGCGCAGCGGGGCGCGCGGCGCTTCCGGCGGCGCGGGTGCACCATGTCCCCGATCAGGACAGCACCGATTTCGACAAGTGTCTGCAGGCGGTGCGCGCGCCGCTGCTGCTGGCGCTGGGCTTCACCGGCGCGCGGCTCGATCACACGCTGGCCAGCTTCTCGACGCTGGCGCGCTTCACTGCGCGGCGCTGCGTGATGCTGGGCGGCGGCGATCTGTGCTTTCTGGCGCCGCCGCAGCTGACGCTGGCGCTGCCGGTGGGCACGCGGCTGTCGCTGTTTCCGATGGCCCCGGCGACGGGGAGGTCGCGCGGGCTGCGCTGGCCGATCGACGGGCTGCGCTTTGCGCCCGCGGGCGTGATCGGCACCTCGAACGAAACCGCGGCGCCGCGCGTGGCGCTGGGGTTCGATGCGCCGGGGATGCTGGTGCTGGCGCCCGAGGCGACGCTGGATGCGGTGCTGCCTGCGCTGGCCGAGGCACCCCACTGGCCCGCGCTCAGCTGAGCGCGCGCCCCCGCAGCGCTGCCAGCCACAGTCCCGCCAGTGCGAAGGAGGCCACCGCGTTCCAGCTCGCCATCGACAGGCCCAGCAGCTCCCACGGGACCTCGTCGCAGCGCACCACGTCGGCGGCCAGAAGCGCGTCCAGGAACTCCTCGGCGCTCAGCCCCGACATGTCCTGCCCCGCGGCGCAGGCTGCGGGGCCGTCCCACCAGGCGCGTTCGACGCCGGTGTGATAGACCCCGATCGCGCCCGAGGTCGCCGCCCCGCCCGCGCCGATCAGCGCCCAGATGGGAGCGCCCGGCAGCGCCAGCGCGCCAGCGCCCAGAAGCGCCACCACATGCGGCCAGCGCTGCCAGATGCACAGCGGACAGGGCGCCAGCCCGCCCAGATGCTCGAAGGCAAGCGCGGCCAGCAGCAGCCCCGCCGAGCCCGCCAGCGCCAGCGCGATCAACCCGCGCGGAGCCAGCGCCGCGCGCCAGAGCGTGGATGCCATCACAGATACCTCGTCGCCAGAAAGCCGCCCAGCAGCAGCGCCATGAACAGCGTGAAGATAAGCCCCAGCCGGGCCTCGATGAAATCACGGATCGGTGGGCCGAATTTCCACAGCAGCGCGGCCACGATGAAGAACCGCGCCGCCCGCGCGATCAGCGAGGCGATGATGAACACCGGCAGCGACAGCGCCGTCGCCCCCGACAGGATGGTGATGACCTTGTAGGGGAAGGGCGTGACCCCGGCGATCAACACCGCCCAGGCGCCCCAGTCGTTGTAGCGCTGGGCGAAGGTGTCGAAATACGCCTCCTTGCCGTAGAATTCGAGCACCGGGCGGCCCACCGTCTCGAACATGCCGTAGCCTATCCAGTAGCCCGCCAGCCCCCCGGCGACCGAGGCCACCGTCGCCATCGCCGCGATCGAGAAGGCGCGCGACGGGGTGGCCACGATCATGGCGATCATCAGCACGTCGGGCGGGATGGGAAAGACCGAACTTTCGATGAACGCCACCACAGCGAGCGCCCACATCGCATGGCGCGAGCGCGCGAGCGACAGGGTCCAGTCGTAGAGTGATCGCAGCATGCCCCGCCGCCCGTTCAGAGCCAGTCGCCGCGGCCGGTGCCGACCGCCTGCGCAAGATGGCTGAACCCGTCGCGCGCCAGCGCCGCGTCCAGCCCGCGGTTGATCTGCGCCACCAGCCCCAGCCCGTGATAGCTCAGCGCAGTGTAAAGCTGCAGCGCCGTGGCGCCGGCGCGGATCTTGGCATAGGCGGTCTCGGCGCTGTCGATCCCGCCGACGCCGATCAGCGGCAGCGCGCCGTCGGTGAGCACCGACAGTTCCGCCAGCACCCGCGTGGAGCGTTCGAACAGCGGCGCGCCCGACAGCCCCCCGGCCTCGGACGCGCGCGGATCGCGCAGCCCGTCGCGCGCGAGCGTGGTGTTGGTGGCGATGATCCCGTCGATCCCCGAGGCCAGCGCGACGCCCGCGATCTCCTCGAGCGCGGCGCGGTCGAGGTCGGGGGCGATCTTCAGGAACACCGGGATCGGGCGCGGCAGGGTCGCGCGCGCGTCCAGCACGCCGGCCAGCAGCGCGGTGAGCGCGCGCCGGCCCTGCAACGCGCGCAGCCGTTCGGTGTTGGGCGACGAGACGTTGACGGTCGCAAAGTCGACCGCCGCGCCCGCCACGCGCAGCACGCGGGCGAAATCGGCAGCGCGGTCGGCGCTGTCCTTGTTGGCGCCCAGGTTCAGCCCGATCACCGCGTCGCGCGGGCGCTTCGCCAGCCGCCGTGCGATCAGGTCGGCGCCGTCATTGTTGAAGCCGAAGCGGTTGATGACCGCGCGTTCTTCGGCCAAGCGGAACAGGCGCGGGCGCGGGTTGCCTGGCTGCGGGCGCGGGGTGGCGGCGCCGACCTCCAGAAACCCGAAGCCCGCGCGCGCCAGCGCCGGCAGCGCCACGGCGTTCTTGTCGAACCCCGCCGCCAGCCCCAGCGGGTTGGGCAGTTGCAGCCCCGCCAGGTCGATGCGCAGCCGGTCGGAGGCGACCGCCTCGGGCAGCGGCGCGAGCCCCAGCCGCAGCGCGCTCAGCGCCAGCCCGTGCGCGCGTTCGGGGTCGATCCGGCGCAAGAGGCCCAGCGCCAGCGCCTCGGCGCGGCTCATATGACGCCCTCGGGAAAGATGTGGCCCGCCGCACCGAGCGGCAGCGATTTGTCCCAGACCACGTCGGCGTGCCGCAGCGGGCGGTAGAGATGCGGAAACAGCGCCCCCCCGCGCGAAGGCTCCCAGCGCAGCGCCGGGCCCAGCGCGCCCGCGTCGAGCGCCACCAGCACCAGATCGCTTTCGCCCGCGAAATGCCGCGCGGCGGTGGCCATGACCTGCTGCGCGGTCGACAGATGGATATATCCGTCGGCCAGATCCACCGGCGCGCCGGCGCTCTGGCCGTCGCGGACCAGCGCATCCCATTCGGACCGGCGGAAGATCTTGTAGACCAGCATGGCCCGGACATGCCCGCTGCGCGCGCCGCGGTCAATGGCGCGGGCCGCGCGCGGGCGGTTTTCAGCGCTCGAAGAGATCCCGTTCCCAGAATGCGGCGCCGGTGCGCGGATCGATGCGCAGCGTGATCTGCGCGCCCTTGGGCGCGTGGCGGTTCAGAACCCAGCCCTCATGATAGAAGCTCTCGCCCTCGGCGCCGGTGTCGTCAAGCCAGCGCACCCGAAAGTCCAGAGGCTGCTCGCCCTTGACCACGCGGGCCCCCTTGTGGCCGATCACCTCGGCGGTGCGCCGCGGCCCGTGCCTGCCGGCGCGCAGCATCGCCAGCGTGCGGCGCGTGTACCGGCGCAGCAGCCAGACCGAAAGGGCGAGGCTGATCAGCGTTGGAATCCCCGTCAGGGCGACTCCGCCGACCTGGTTCGAGCGGTCGATCATCACCTGTTCGGGAGCCTCGGGCAGGTAGCGCGCGGTGACGATGTCGCCCGGGCTGGTCCGTGCGCGGAACCAGGGCGAGACATTGGTGATGCCCTGGATCAACGCGCCGTCGGCGGTCTCGAACCGGTAGCCGAAGCGGTGCGTGGTCCCGTCGCTGCCACCGCGGCGGATGCTGCGGTCGCTGGTGATGGTGGCATCGACCGCGACGCCGCGGATGTCGAAGGCCAGCAGGCGGCTCAGATGGTGCGCCGTGAATGCGCCTGCAATGAGTGCGATCACGAGCGGGATGCCGACGAGCCAGGCGCGCTGGCGGGCCAGCAGGTGCAGGGCGGATGGTGTCTGCTCGGTCATGGCGGTCCCCTCGTGCGGCCGGGCGGCGCCGGCCGGGTGCGGGGCGCTGCCGTCTGGCGTTCCTGGTGAGGCGCACCGTGGCGGAGGCGACAGGAGGCATCAACCGGGGTGACAGATCCGTGATCGGGGGGGTCAGAGCGGGCCGGGGCGGCGCTCCTCGCTCAGCAGCACGTTGGCGTCGACCGCGCCCACGCCCGGCAGTGTCATGATGCGCCGGCGCAGGACGCGCTCGAAATCGGGGATGTCGCGCGCCACCACGCGCAGCCGGTAGTCGTAAAGCCCCAGCACGTGCTGGACGGTCTGCACCTCGGGGATGGCGGCGACGGCGCGTTCGAATTCGGCGAGGCTGGTGCGGCCCTTGGCGGCGAGCGTGACGCCCAGGAACACTGTCACGCCGAAACCCAGCGCCTCGCGGTCGAGCACGACGCGCCGCCCGCGGATCGCGCCGCTCTCATGGAGCCGCCGAATCCGGCGCCATGCGGCGGGCTGGCTGAGCCCCAGCGCGCGGCTCAGCGCCCCCGCGCCCTGCGTGGCGTCGCGTGCCAGCGCGCGCAGGAGGGCGCGGTCGGTGT
>PUOA01000303.1 GCA_003551925.1 Paracoccaceae bacterium | reverse complement strand
GTCTGCGCGGCTCCGGCGTCATAATCGATCCGGCCCTGCGCCATCCCGCCCAGCACGGCCAGGTTGAACGAATAGAGGCTGAATTGCGCCTGGCGTGCCTCGACCGCGGGGTCGGTGTCGGCGATCGCGGCTGTGGCAAGGATCGCGCCCAGGACGAGGCTGGTGGAAAAGCGGCGAATGAACATGAGCTGGCTCCCGTTGAACTGGCTGGCGCGGGAAACCCCGCACGCGAACCCTCACGCTATGGTGAGCGCGGGCATGCTGTCAAACCGCGAGATCGTGATCACCCCGCGGCATCTTCCGTCACGAATCGCACCTTGCCGATATGGGGCAGGTTGCGATCGCGCTGGGCGTAATCGATCCCGTAGCCGACAACGAATTCGTCGGGGATCTCGAACCCGGTCCAGGTGGCGCGGATCTCGACCTCGCGGCGCGAGGGCTTGTCCAGCAGCGCGCAGACCTCCAGCCGCCGCGGGCCGCGCGCGCGCAGCATGCCGACCACATGGTGCAGGGTGAAGCCGGTGTCGACGATGTCCTCGACCACCAGCACGTCGCGGCCGGCGATCTCGCCCGACAGGTCCTTGAGGATGCGCACCTCGCGCGATGACTGCATCGCGCTGCCGTAGGACGAGGCTTCGAGGAAATCGACCTCCACCGGCAAATCCAGTTCGCGCACCAGATCGGCGATGAACACGAACGACCCGCGCAGCAGCCCCACCACCACCAGCTTGTCGGTGTCGGCGAAATGCGCCGCGATTTCGGCGGCCAGTTCCTCGACCCGTGCGGCGATGGATTTCGCGCTGATCATCTGGTCGATCACGTAAGGGGGGTGCTGCGTCATGTCGGCCTCTTGATTTTTCCGTGATAGACTACGAGATGACCGGCCAACAGGAAAGAAGCGTGCGCGATGCCGATCCACACCGAACACCGCCACATGCCCTATACCGCCGAGCAGATCTTCGATCTGGTGGCAGATGTGGCGCGCTACCCCGATTTCCTGCCCTGGACCGCCGCGGCGCGCATCCGCGCGCGGCGCCCGATCAAGGACGGCGAGGAGATCGACGCCGATCTGGTGATCTCGTTCCGGGTGTTCCGCGAGCGCTTCACCAGCCGCGTCAAGCTGTTCCCCGAGCACGGCGAGATCCAGACCGACTATCTGGACGGCCCGTTTCGCCACATGACCTCGAACTGGACCATCAGGCCCGCCGATGACGGCGGCTCGATCGTCGACTTTCACGTCGATTTCGAATTCCGCAACGCGATGCTGCAGCGCCTGATCGGGGTGGTGTTCGACCAGGCCATGCGCCGCATCGTCGCCGCGTTCGAGAATCGCGCCCATGCGCTCTATGCCCCTGTCGAAGGCGCGCAGCACAGCGGCTGAGCGCGCGGCCTTTCCATTGCCGCGCCCATGCAATATGCACGCCGGGTCACTCTGGCAGATGCGGACCGCGCGTTGAGACCACCGATCATCACCACCACCGAAGCGCTGGCGGCGTTTTGTGATCGCGCCCGTGCGGCGCCTTACGTCACCATCGACACCGAGTTCCTGCGCGAGCGGACGTATTACGCCAGGCTCTGCCTGATCCAGATGGCGATTCCGGGTGCCGAAGGGCCCGATGACGGCGAGGCCGTGATCGTCGACCCGCTGGAGGGCGAGGGGCTCTCGCTCGACCCGCTGCGCGCGCTCTTTGCCGATGAAAGCACCGTCAAGGTGTTCCATGCCGCGCGGCAGGATCTGGAGATCTTCTACATCGACGCGGGGATCCTGCCCGTGCCGCTCTTTGACACGCAGGTCGCGGCGATGGTGTGCGGCTACGGCGATCAGGCGGGCTACGAAACGCTGGTGCGCAAGATCGCCAAGGCGCAGGTGGACAAGGCATCGCGCTTCACCGACTGGTCGCGCCGGCCGCTGTCGGATGCGCAACTGTCCTACGCGCTGGCCGATGTGACGCATCTGCGCCGCATCTACGAGACGCTGGCGCGGCGGCTCGAGGCCACCGGCCGCGCGCGCTGGGTGGCCGAGGAACTGGCGCTGCTCACCGACCCGCAGACCTATGTCACCCACCCCGAGGACGCCTGGCGCCGCGTGCGCACGCGGTCGAATTCGGGGCGGTTCATGGCGATCGTGCGCGAGCTTGCCCGCTTCCGCGAGGATCACGCCCAGTCGCGCAACATCCCGCGCAACCGCGTGTTCAAGGATGATGCCCTGCTCGAACTCGCCTCGGCCCGTCCGGCCACGCCCGAGGATCTGAGCCGCGCGCGCCTGCTGCAGCGCGAGGCCCGTCGCGGCGACATCGCGCGCGGCATTCTGGACGCGGTGGCGCGGGGGCTTGCGACCGAGCCGCGCGATTTCCCGCAGACCGAGCCCGAGCGCGCGTCGCTGCAGGTCAACCCGGCGCTCGCCGATCTGCTGCGCGTGCTGCTCAAGGCGCGCTGCGACAGCCGCGATGTGGCGCAGAAGCTGGTCGCCTCGGCCGCCGATCTGGACGCCATCGCCGCCGGGCGACGCGATGTGCCCGCGCTGCAGGGCTGGCGGGCCGAGGTGTTCGGCAAGGACGCGCTGCGGCTCTGCGCGGGCGAACTGGCGCTCGCCGCGCGTGGTCAGCAGGTCGAGGTGATCGATCTGGACACAGCCGCCGCGCGCCGCGTCACCGGGTAGGGTGCGCTCAGCGCCGCACGCTGCGCGCGTTCTCGGCCCCGCGCACCACGATCATGCGCACCCCCTCGAGCCGCCGGTCCGAGATCCGCACCGCCGCCGACACGCTGCGCGATTGCGGCGTCGAGACGCGCGTCTCGGTGCGCGGCGCGGCGATCCGGAAGTCATAGGTCAGCACGCCGTCGACCGGCCGGCCGTCGTTTTCGGCCACAAGCTCGGCGTCCCACCAGCCCTGCGTGGGCGTGATGCCCTCGGCGCGGATGATCGCGCCGCCGGGGAAGCGTTCGACCGCCATGTCGCTGACCTGCGCCACCAGCGCGCGGTTGTCGAGCTCGCGCCGCCACCCGGTGCGGGGCGCCAGCGTCTCCTCTTGCGACTGGCCGAACCAGTTGAACGGATTGACGCGCGACTCGCGCACGCTGTCGCAGCCCGACAGGCTGAACACCACCACTGCGCTGGCCAAAAGCGGTCTGATCATCTCGCCCCCCGATGCTGGACCCCTCACGGGTTAGCGCACTCGACCGGGTTTGAAAAGCGCCGATGCACACCCGGCGCGGCCGTCTCGGGCACTGGACCGCCCCGCCCGCGCCGCCTACATCTTCCGCAACAAGGGGAACCCGAGCATGACCGACACGCAGACCGCCGCTTTCGAGGAGATCGCCGAAACCTTCGAGTTTCTGGACGACTGGGAAGACCGCTACCGCCACGTGATCGACATGGGCCGCGCCATGCAGCCGATGGACGACGCGCTCAAGGTGCCGGCGACGAAGGTGGACGGTTGCGCAAGCCAGGTCTGGATCCATCCGGTGATCGACGGCGACGGCCCGCAGGCGCGGTTCGATTTCACCGGCGACAGCGACGCGATGATCGTGCGCGGGCTGATCGCGGTGCTGCACGCGCTCTATGGCGGGCGTCCCGTGGCCGAAGTGGCCGCGATCGACGCGCAGGCACAACTTGCCCGGCTGGGGCTGGACGAGCATCTCTCCTCGCAGCGTTCCAACGGGCTGCGCGCGATGGTCGCGCGCATCCGTGCCATCGCCGCCGAGGCCTCGGCGCCGGCCTGAGCCGCCCCCTTACCGATGCGCCGCCGCCGTGGTAAGACGGGGCAGATCCGCCCAAGCAGAGGAAACCACATGGCCCTCGATGCACCCGCCCTGTCGCCGAAGGACCGCCCCGATCTGGGCCGGTTCACCTGGGACGACCCGTTGCGGCTGGACACCCAGCTGAGCGAGGACGAGCGCCTGCTGCGCGACGCCGCGCACGCCTTCGCGCAATCCGAACTCCAGCCGCGCGTGCGCGACGCCTATGCCAACGAGACCGCCGCGCCCGAGCTGTTCGAGCTCATGGGGCAGGCGGGGCTGCTGGGCGCGACGCTGCCCGAAGCCTATGGCGGCCTCGGCGCCGGCTACGTCACCTACGGCCTGATCGCGCGCGAGATCGAGCGCGTCGACAGCGGTTACCGCTCGATGATGTCGGTGCAGTCCTCGCTGGTGATCTATCCGATCTATGCCTACGGCACCGAAGCGCAGCGCAACCGCTACCTGCCGGGACTGTGCGCGGGCTCGCTGATCGGGGCGTTCGGGCTGACCGAACCCGACGCGGGCTCGGACCCCGCCAGCATGAAGACCCGCGCCGAAAAGACGGCGACCGGCTACCGGCTGACGGGGGCGAAGACGTGGATCTCCAACGCGCCCTTCGCCGATGTGCTCGTGGTCTGGGCGAGATCCGACGCCCATGACGGCAAGATCCGCGGCTTCGTGCTGGACAAGGGCGCCAGGGGCCTCAGCGCGCCCAAGATCGAGGGCAAGCTGTCGCTGCGCGCCTCGACCACCGGCGAGATCGTGATGGACGGGGTCGAGGTCGGCGAGGATGCGCTGCTGCCGCATGTCGACGGGCTGAAAGGGCCCTTCGGCTGCCTCAACCGCGCGCGCTACGGCATCGCCTGGGGGGTGATGGGTGCGGCCGAGCACTGCTGGCACGCCGCGCGCGGTTACGGGCTGGAGCGGCGCCAGTTCGGCCGACCGATCGCGCAGACGCAGCTGTTCCAGAAGAAGCTTGCCGACATGCAGACCGAGATCGCGCTGGGCCTTCAGGCAGCACTGCAGGTGGGCCGGCTGATGGACGCAGGCGACGCCGCGCCCGAGATGATCAGCCTCATCAAGCGCAACAACTGCGGCAAGGCGCTCGACATCGCGCGCGCGGCGCGCGACATGCATGGCGGCAACGGCATCTCGGCCGAATACGAGGTCATCCGCCACATGATGAACCTGGAAACCGTGAACACCTACGAGGGCACGCACGACATCCACGCGCTGATCCTGGGCCGCGCGCAGACAGGGCTACAGGCCTTCTTCTGAGCCGAGGGGCGCGAGGTGAGCAGGGTGCAGAGCGCAAAGGCCGCGGGCAGATGACCGAACGCCTGCCCGCCCATCAGATAGCCTATGCGCGGCTGCGCGACATGGTGCTGTTTGGCGAGCTTGCGCCAGGTGCGGCCGTGACGATCGAGGGGCTCGTGGCCCGTCTCGGGCTTGGCATGACGCCCGTGCGCGAGGCGATCC